>DATMTC010000380.1:0-6209 GCA_035565115.1 Microbacteriaceae bacterium
GTCAACCCCGGCCTCTGCCGCGATTGCCGTAGCCGTGAGTGGATTATCTCCTGTGACCATCACGGTGCGGATGCCCATGCTGCGCAGCTCGGCGAATCGCGGCGCGAGCCCGGTCTTGACCACGTCTTTCAGGAAGACCACGCCGAGCAACTGCGCCTGACCGGCCGTGTCTACACTGGCGACGAGCAGCGGCGTGCCACCAACCGACGAGATCTGCTCGATCTCGGCGGCGGCCTGCTGTGCCGTTGCCTGGTCGATAGGCGTGCGCTCCTGCACCCACGCGGTCACGGCCGTCCCTGCGCCCTTGCGCACCTGACTGCCATCCGGGAAGTCGAGACCGCTCATGCGGGTCTGCGCCGTGAACGGAACCGTTTCGCCGGCATCCGTACTCCGCTGCAGGTAACCAAATTTCGCGGCGAGTTCGACGACGGAGGTGCCCTCCGGTGTCGGATCCCCAACTGAGGCCAACGCTGCGGCACGCACGAGTTCGCTCTGGTCGGTGCCGCCGAGAGGCGTGAACCGGGTTGCTTGACGATTGCCGTACGTGATCGTCCCCGTCTTGTCGAGCAGCAGCGTTGTCACGTCGCCAGCAGCCTCGACGGCCCTGCCGGACAGTGCAAGCACGTTGCGCTGTACGAGCCGGTCCATTCCCGCGATGCCGATTGCTGAGAGCAACGCCCCGATGGTGGTGGGGATCAGGCACACCAGAAGCGCGACCAAGACAGGAATCGACGGTGTCGCGTTGGCGAAACCCGCTGTCGGGCCGAGGGCGAGCACCACGACGAGGAACGCGATCGAGAGGGTCGCGAGCAGAATGTTGAGCGCAATCTCGTTTGGCGTCTTCTGCCGCGATGCACCTTCGACAAGTGCGATCATCCGGTCGATGAACGTCTCGCCAGGTTTGCTCGTGATGCGCACGACGATACGGTCCGACAGCACTCTGGTGCCACCGGTGACAGCGCTCCTGTCGCCGCCTGACTCGCGGACGACGGGGGCTGATTCGCCGGTGATCGCTGATTCGTCGACGGTCGCAATGCCCCACGCGACGTCACCGTCGCCCGGGATCAGTTCACCAGCGCTGACGGTGACGATGTCCCCGAGCGCCAGCTCTGCTGAGGCGATCGGAGTTGACTGGCTCATCAGCGCCCCGGGGTCCGCTGTCGCATCGTATGAGGTGACAATGTTCGCCATCGTGGTCGTCCTGGTTGCCCGCAGCGTTGCCGCCTGCGCCTTCCCCCGACCTTCCGCAACCGACTCTGCCAGGTTCGCGAAGATCACGGTCAACCACAGCCAGAACGCGATTGTCCAGGTGAAAGCTGTCGTGGCCGCGGTGGAACCTGACCCGTCGATGAAGGGTTGGGCGGCCGCCAGCACTGTGGTCACTGCCGCGCCGACCTCGACGATGAACATGACGGGGTTGCGCCACATGGATCGCGGATGCAGTTTGCGTACCGCACCGGGGAACGCCGAGGCGAGTTGAGCTGGTTTGAGCATGATGATCAGTGCAACCCTTCCGCCAGGGGACCCAGCGCGAGAACGGGAAAGTAGGTCAGTGCCGACACGATCACGATCGTGCCGGTGAGCAGTCCGACGAACTGTGGTTTGTGGGTCGGAAGCGTTCCCGCTGTTGCGGGTACCGCATTCTGTGCCGCCAACGACCCAGCGAGCGCGAGCACGAAGACGATCGGCAGGAAGCGGCCGAGGAACATAGCCACCCCGAGTGCCGCGTTCAGCCAGGGCGTGTTCGCGCTCAACCCGGCGAACGCTGACCCGTTGTTGTTGCTTGCCGATGTGAACGCGTACAGCACCTCGGAGAAGCCGTGTTGGCCCGGGTTCAGAATTGACGTCTTTTCAACGCTGCGTGACACGCCAGGAATCGCAAAGCTCAAGGCTGTGCCGGCCAGCACGAGCGTCGGCGTCGTCAGGATGTACAGGCTTGCAAGCTTGATTTCTTTGGCACCGAGCTTCTTTCCCAGGTATTCGGGAGTACGCCCCACCATCAATCCCGCGAGGAACACCGCGATGATCGCGATCACAAGGATTCCGTACAGACCGGAACCGACACCACCTGGCGCGACTTCGCCGAGCATCATGTTGACCATCGTCATCATGCCACCCAGCGGAGTGTAGCTGTCGTGCATCGCATCCACTGCTCCCGTCGAGGTCAGTGTGCTCGTTGCACTGAACAGCGTTGAGCCGAGAACGCCGAACCGCTGCTCCTTCCCTTCCATCGCGGTGGCCGACGATGCCTCGAATATCGTCAGCGCGCTGAGCGATGCGACGAACAGCACAGACATGGTCGCCAGGATGGCGTAACCCTGACGGTGGTCACCGACGATGCGTCCGAAGGTGCGGGCGAGAGCGAACGGGATGACGAGCATCATGGTGATTTCGAGCAGATTCGTCCATGCTGTCGGGTTCTCGAACGGGTGTGCCGAATTCGCGTTGAAGAAACCGCCACCGTTCGTGCCAAGCAGTTTGATCGCCTCTTGTGATGCGACAGGACCGCCGGGGATCTGGGCCGTTTGCCCCGTGATGGTGGCCACATCCTGCACTGCGGCGAGGTTCTGGATGACCCCGCCGACCACGAGGATCACCGCGAAGATTGCGGCCAGCGGCAGAAGGATCCTCAGGATGCCGCGGGTCATATCGACCCAGAAGTTCCCGATGGTCGCAGAACGGCGAATGCTGAACGCGCGGGTGATGGCGACGGCAACGGCCAAACCGACCGCCGCCGAGACGAAGTTCTGCACGGCGAGGCCGGCGATCTGCACCGTGTAACCGAGCGTGGACTCAGGGGAGTACGACTGCCAGTTCGTGTTCGTCACGAACGAGATCGCCGTGTTGAACGAGATTCCCTCCGGCACGGCTGGAAGACCGAGCGACATCGGCAGAATCGCTTGCGCGCGCTGCAGTGCGTAGACGAAGAGCACCCCGATCACCGAGAACGCCAGGATGCTGCGCAAGTACATCTGCCACGACTGGCCCGACGCCGGGTCGACGCCGATCAGCCGGTAGAAGCCTCGCTCGACTCTGAGGTCCTTGCGTGAGGTGAAAACAGTGGCCATGTAGTCGCCGAGCGGTCGATACGCCAGGCCGAGAAGCAGCGCAACGGTGGCCAGCTGAGCCAGAAACAGCCAGATCATCAGAGCTTCTCTGGCTTCACGAGTGCGTACACCAGATACGCGACCGCCGCGACTGCCAGCAGCGTAACGACGAGATCGACGACGATCACAGCTTCTCGACTCCTCGTGCTACAAGTGCGACGAGGGAACCAAGCCCGACGATGCCGAGCACGCAGATTACATCCAACACGATTGAACTCCCGCTCAGGTGGTGCCGTCGCAACCCCAGGTGCAACGGTGTGACCAACGTCACGTGAAGAGTCAACGCGTGCTTTGTGGCCGTGAAGGCGGCCCTAACACATCCCTAACGCGCTCGGCGGGAATTCTTACGGTCTGCTGTCACAGCTCAGGTCGCGCGACCACCGACGCCGTGCACGGGCCGGTCGTTGGCGGCAAGGGACGCCGCGCCAAGGATGCCGGCGTTGTTGCGCAGTACGGCAGGCAGAATCGGTGTCTGCAGGTGCAAGAGAGGCAGGAATTCGTCTGCGTGCTTCGAAACACCGCCGCCGACGATGAACAGGTCGGGGGAGAACAGCTTCTCGAGCACTGTGTAGTACTTCTGCAGGCGCTTCGACCAGTGCTCCCAGTCGAGGTCTTCGCGCTCCATGGCGGAGTAAGCAGCCTTGCTCTCCGCGTCGTGCCCGTCGACTTCCAGGTGGCCCAGTTCCGTGTTGGGCACAAGCACACCGTTGTACAGCAGCGCAGAACCGATACCCGTGCCAAGCGTCGTCACGAGCACGACGCCAGGCTGGTTGGCCGCTGCGCCGAATCGCGACTCAGCGTAACCCGCGGCATCCGCATCGTTGACGAACTGGATGTCGACACCGAGAGCATCCTCGAACAGCTTCTCTGCCTCGAGCCCGATCCACTTTTTCGACACGTTGGCCGCGGACATCGTGCGGCCGTTGCGAACGACTGCGGGGAAACACACGCCGACCGGCACGTCACTGGCGATGGAATCGAGTTGCGCAAGGATTTCTTTGGTCACCTTGACGATGTCGCCCGGCTTGCCGCCTTCTGGAGTTGCCAGCTTGATCCGATCGCTGATCAGCTCGCCGCTGTCGAGATCGACCACGGCGCCTTTGATGCCGGTTCCGCCGATGTCGATTCCGATTGCACTCGTTGTCGCAGTCATAGGACCAATGTATCTGCCTAGGGCAGTGTGAGCACCTCAGCGCCACGTTCGGTGACCACCAGTGTGTGCTCGAACTGCGCAGAGAACGACTTGTCCTTGGTTGTGACAGTCCAGCCGTCGTCCCACATGTCCCAGTCGTAGCCGCCGAGGGTCAGCATCGGTTCGATCGTGAACACCATGCCAACCTGCATGACGTCGTCGTAGCGTGGAGCCGCATCGTAGTGCGGAATGATCAGGCCGGAGTGGAACGCTTCGCCGACTCCGTGCCCGGTGAAGTCGCGAACAACTCCATAACCGAACCGTTTGGCGTACGACTCGATCGCGCGCCCGATGACGTTCACCTGCCGGCCGGGCGCAACGGCCTTGATTCCGCGATTCAGTGATTCCCTGGTGGCCTCGACCAGGCTGACAACATCATCGGATGCCTGCCCGACGATAAAGGTCTGGTTGCTGTCGCCGTGCACGCCATTTTTGAACGCCGTGATGTCGATGTTCACGATGTCACCGTCCTGCAGCACGGTGTCGTCAGGAATGCCATGGCAGATCACCTCGTTCACCGAACTGCAGATCGATTTCGGGTATCCGCGATACCCGAGCGTCGACGGGTATGCACCGTTGGCGACGAGGAAGTCGTGGCCGATCACATCCAGCTCGTCTGTTGTCGCCCCTGGCTTCGCTGCCTCACCCACCAGGGCGATTGCTTCAGCGGCGATGCGGCCCGACTCGCGGATCAGTTCGATCTTCTCCGCCGAGTACACGTTGTTGCCCTCGTATGGTGCTGGCCCTTGCTTGCCGACGTACTCGGGGCGCACGATGTTCGATGGCACGGGGCGAAGCGGCGCGATGCGTCCAGGCGTGAGGTGACCGGCAGAATCCTTAGGCATAGGATCAAGCTTATGGCGCACTCAGATGACAACGACATCGAGCACAAGTACTGGTACAACATGAAAACCGGTGCCGTCGAACACGGGTTCGTTTCGCCGTCGCCGGATAGGGTCGGCCCGTTCGACACCGCAGACGAGGCATCCCACGCTCTCGAAAAGCTGCGCGAGAACAGTGCCAAATGGGCAGAGGAAGACGCGGAAGAGAGCCGCTAGCTAGCTAGCGCCCTTCGGTTCCGTACCGCAGACCGGGTTGCGAGGTCTCGATACGCGGCTCGCTTCGCGAGCAGCTACTCGACCACCGACGCGGCTCGCCGAGCGAGCAGGGCCCTCGTTCGCAGGCTCGCTCGGCGCAGGGCCCACGCCGACGGTTCCACACGATGCGAAGCATCGGGCGGGCGTGCCGGTTGGGAGGGTCGCGGGTTCGCGATCCCTTGAGCTCCACGCGCTCGACCACCGGAATGGTGCGGCGGCCCCGGAACCGACATTCGTCCCTTCACAGCGGCGCGACGCGCCTGGGTAGCTCGATACGCGGGCCGCTGTGCTCGCTCATTCGACCACTAGTTGATGACGCGGCCTCCGGGGCCCACGAAAATCGATGATTGACGCTGGGCGCACGAAACGCCAAGCTTTGGGAAGACGAGAACGTCTCACAAAGGAGGCATCATGACCAGTATCGATGAAGCGAACCGGCCGTCTCGCGTTGCCTCCACCGGGCTGCTGGCTCGGCATCCGCTGATCTCATTCTTCGTGATCGCGTACGCGCTGGCGTGGCTCGTCGAGGTGCCGCTCGCACTCTCGGCGAACGGCATCCTGCCCAAGGTTCCTCTGCTGGTGTTCGCGATCGCGATCCCCGTTGCCACGTTCGCCCCCACAGCATCGGCGTTCATCGTCACCGGTCTGACCGAGGGCAAGGTGGGCGTGGTACGCCTGCTGCGACGGTACGTCAGGTGGCGTGTCGGCATTCTGTGGTATCTGTTCATCCTCGTCGGAATTCCGATCATCGTGCTGTTGGGCGCAATCGTCGTGCCTGGGGCGGTCGGCTACTTCAATCCTGTGGTCGGTCCG
>DATMTC010000381.1:0-5504 GCA_035565115.1 Microbacteriaceae bacterium
GGCTGCCGATTGTTGTTTCGACCGCTGCGATCTGCCGCAGCAGCCTCTGCTGCTCCTGGCGCAGCCACGCGAGGTGGCCGGCCAGGGCGCGCGGCGCATCCGTCTCTCCGGCGAGCACATCGGCGACAGCGGGCAAGCCGAGACCGAGCTCGCGCAACATGAGGATGCGCTGCAGCCGCACGAGAGCGTCGCGGTCGTAGTAGCGGTAGCCGTTTGCGCCGATCCTGCTCGGCTCCAGCAGCCCGATGTCGTCGTAGTGACGCAGGGTTCTGCTCGTGGTGCCTGCCAGGCGCGCGATGTCTTGAATCGACCAGTCAGCTGCGGTGTGCACACTGGTCTCCACTGCCATTTCTGCTCCTCTCGTGTGGTGTAACCCCACGCTAGAGGTTGACGTTACGTCAAGGTCAAGCGGTGCTCTTCCGGTGGTCGAGTAGCTGCTCGCACAGCGAGCCGCGTATCGAGACCCCGCGACCCGATCTGCAGTCCCGCACCACAGAGCGGCCTACGAGGTCTCGATACACTCGCTGGCGCTCGCTACTCGACCACCGGATCGGGACATGCCGGTGGTCGAGTAGCTGCTCGCACAGCGAGCCGCGTATCGAGACCCCGCGACCCGATCTGCGGTTCCGCACCAGAGAGCGGCCTACGAGGTCTCGATACGCGGCGCTCGTTCCTCGCGTCGCTACTCGACCACCGGAATCGAACCACCCGGTGGTCGAGTAGCTGCTCGCGCAGCGAGCCGCGTATCGAGACCCGGCGACCAGATGCTCGGTCACGCCCGCGTGCGGAAGACCGGCCAGCAGACCTCGGTGCGATGCTGCGACTCATCCGGCGTGTCAGCCGCCGTGACGAGAAAGTTCTCCCGGATGGGACCGGCCACACCGATCGCCCGCTCGGCCACAATCGAGCCCAAAGCGCCGTATGTCCGGTCGATGTCTGCAGCCGATCCGTGGTGCACCATCACGGCGAGCTCCGACTCAGGCACCTGGTACGACGTCACGCGCGGAAACATCTCCCCGTGCGAATCACTGGCCCGCACATCCACCGGCCGGTCCACGGGCACGAATGCCACCAGTTCCCCGCGTCCGCGCTCGAACAGCTCCGCATAGAACAGTGCGCCGTCAACGCCCGTGCGTCTGCACCCGAACGCTTCGACGGCCGCGTACAACTCGCCGAACGCGCCGGCCGCCCATCCGCCAGCTTCCGCGAAGTCAACCACCTCGTGCACGTTGAGCACCCACTGCTCCGGCGCCGTTCTGAAGGTCACGTCCTCGGTGCGATTCCGCGGCGCTTGCAGCAAAGTGCGCAGCGAAGACACGGTCGCCTTGGTCTGTGACAGCTGCTCCTCCATGCGTTTCAGATGCGCGCTGATCGCCCGATTGCGAGCGTCGACGTCGGGCGCAGCAACCACCTCGCGCACTTCGTCAAGCGGCATCTCAAGGTCGCGTAGCCGCCGGATCACCTGGGCCGTCGGCACCTGCGACACGTGGTAGCTGCGGTATCCGCTCGAGGCATCCACAGCCCACGGCACCAGGATCCCGGCCTCATGGTAGAAACGCAGCGCCTTCACCGTGAGGTACGTCATGCGCGAGAAGTCACCGATCGACACCAGCGGCTCAGCCATTTTCTCCTCCGTTGTTTGCAGGCGTGCGCCGCCATGCATCCCCTCGTTCCACGCCGATGATACGAGTCGCAGAGCTGCCGCGTCCATCATCGGCTGACTCCGGATGCCGCTGCTCGCGGCAGCAGGCGGGTCAAGCCGAGCGTGATCAGCGCGATCACGATCAGGCCAACGATGCTCAGGCCGAATGCCAGCTGGATGTTCGCCGCCCCGAAGAACAGCACACCGATGACGGCGACCCCAACGCAGTTGCCGATCTGCTGGATCGTCGACATTGCGCCGGAGACCGCACCGGCTTGCGTCGGTTTGGCGTGCGCAAGCACCAGCGCGGTCGATGGCGGGATGCACAGCCCTTGTCCGATTCCGAGGAACGCAAGGCCAGGCACGATCAGCCAGAGCGGCGCATCCACGCCGGCCAGCAACGCGTCGATCAGGGCCGCGTAGCCGACGAGCAGCGCCGCGCCTCCGGCCACCAGGATGCGCCTGCCGTAGCGCATCCCGAGTTTCGGCGAGATGAGCGAAGCGGCCAGGTACGGCACCGCGATCGAGGTGAACACCAGCCCGGATTCGAGGGCGCTCAGGCCGCGACCCTGTTGCAGATAGAGGGCAAGCACGAAGAACACGGATGCCTGCCCGCACCAGAATGCGAGTTGCCAGATGAGTCCTGCGCGGAAGGTGCGTTCGGTTAGAAGCACACCGGGGAACAGTGGCGCGCCTCCTCGCTGCCCGAGCCGCCGCTGCTGCAGCACCGTGACGGCGAGCATCACGGGCACCAGGGCAAGAAGCAGCCAGGTCCACAGCGGCCAGCCGGCCTGCCTGCCCTCGATCAGCGGAAGCATCAGCGTGGTCATCGTCAGTGTCATCAGCGCCATTCCGGCGATGTCGAGCTTGGCCGCGGCGGATGCTCTGGACTCCTGGATCAGAATCGGCGCGAGAATCAGCGCGGCGACGCCGATCGGCACGTTGATAGCAAAGATCGCCCGCCAGCCAAGGCCGGCAACATCCGCGTCGATCAGAGCGCCACCGATCAGCTGCCCGCCCGTCGCCGAGATGCCGAGCATCACACCGTAAATGCCGATTGCGCGAGCACGCGCCGCCCCGACGTACAGCACGCCGATCAACGAGAGCACGGATGTTGTGATCAGCGCACCTCCGATTCCCTGAGCGAGTCGTGCTGCGATCAGCACTGCTGGATTCGGTGCGACGACGCACACGGCGGATGCCGCGACGAACGCGGCGATCCCGATCATGAATGCGCGGCGTCGGCCGATCTGGTCGCCGATCCGGCCGGATGCGAGCAGGAAGACGGCGAGCGCGAGACCATACCCGGCGACCACCCACTCGATCTCGCCTGAGCTCGCGTGCAGATTGGACTGCATGTTTGGGAGTGCGACGTTCACGATGAAGAAGTCGAGAACGCAGAGGAAGACGCCTGCCATGAGGACCGGCAGGGCGCGCCATGGCACGTCTGATTGCCCTGCCAATGTTGGAGTTTCACGAGTTTGTGTTGTCATGCATCCGTTCTCCCGCCTCCTGTTAGGGGAGAGTCAAGACAGTCGTTTGCATTTCTCATAAACGCGATATATCGTGTCTTCTAGAAACGCGATATAACGCGATCAAGAATCTCAAGAAAAGCGGAAGGACACGACGATGACACAAGAGAAATGGCTGGTGAATCCAGGCGAAACCAAGACGATCGACCTCGAGGTCGTTCGCAAGCTCAAGATCGGGCTCATTGGCGGCCAGGTGGACGTGATCGGCCATGACGAGCCTGGCGTGCGCGTCGAGGTGCATTCGGTCAGCGGCAAAGACCTGAAAATCTCGATGGATGGCGACACGCTCGAAATCGACCACCCGCAATTGCGCTGGGACAATTTCGTCGAGGTCTTCCGCTCCTGGAGCGGCAAGGCACGGGCCGACGTCAGCCTCGCGGTCCCGCGGGATATCGCACTGAAGTTCGGCGTCGTCTCTGCTGAGGGCCTGATCTCCGGGCTGAAGAGCGACGCGAAGATCAGCACGATCTCAGGCGACGTCACGATCGACGGAGTGGTCGGCGATCTCGAGCTCAATGCGGTCAGCGGTGAGATCTCGGTGCGAAACCACACGGGAAGAATCTCAGCGCACACCATCTCGGGCGACATCATGGCAACAGGAACACTGCACAAGTTCTCTGCTGACAGCGTGAGCGGGAACCTGTTCCTCGATATCACGAGCATTCCGGACGAAATCAACACGAACTCCGTCTCTGGCGACCTCACGGTTCGGCTCGATGAGGGCGTCGCGGCGCGTTACCGCATCAACTCAGTCTCGGGCAGGCTGCAGCTGGACGACACGATCATCCGCGGAATGACCGGCAGGAACTTCACTCACCAGTCCGGCTCGCTCGACGGAAAATGGATCGAGGTGTCGGCCAATTCAGTGTCTGGGAACATTTCCGTGGTGCGGCGGTCGAGCGCGTCGGCAAGCGCAGGAAGCGACTCGGAGACCGGCACCGAGGCATCCGCATGAGCCCCGCCGTCTTCTCCCACGGAAGTCTGCGTCTGTACCTTCTGAGCCTGCTCGCCGAGTCACCCAGGCACGGTTACGAGCTCATTCAGGCGCTCAGCGAGCGGTTCGGCGGCACGTATAGCCCGAGCGCCGGCACCATTTATCCGCGACTGGCGAAGCTCGAAGAGGAAGGGCTCGTGACCAAGTCGAGCGACGGCCGCAAGACCGTGTACGCGATCACGGATGCCGGACGCTCCGAGCTGGCCGAGCGCGAGAGCGAGCTCAATTCGATCGAGGATGAGGTCACAGACTCTGTGCGACGGCTGGCCGATGAGGTGCGTGCCGGTGTTAACCGGGCGATGAAGAGCCTGCGAGCCGATCTCGCATCCGCCGCTCGCGAGGCGACCCAGGAGGCGAAGCAGGCTGGTCGGACGAGCTACGTGCGCTCGGAACCTCGAGACGACTCGCGGTTCGCGCTGCGCGAGGCCGAGCTCGTTTTGAACGAGTTCCGGCAGCAGGTGCGAGCCGACCTGCGTTCGCACTCTGCGCGCGGCACGATTTCGGATGCTGCTGTCGACGAGTTGCGCCGGCAGCTTGCGCAGGTGCGAGCCGACCTCTTGGCGAGTCTGGGTGGCAGCTAGCCATCGGCGTTGAGGGGTGCCGCACTTTCTAATAGCGGCCGTTGGCGTCGAGCAGGAGGTCGAGGTGTCCTCGATGCTGCGCGGTCTCCTCGATCATGTGGAGATATATCCAGCGGAGGCTTACCACTCGTTTCGATTCGAATGACGCGATGGCAGCCAACTGATCAAGGGATGTGTATTTCGCCGCCAACACTCGGCTCCTTTCACACGCCTGACTATAAAGATCGCGGAGGTCATCGAGGTTGTCCTCCGATGCAGAATGGAAGTCCCAGTCCGGGTCAGTTTCGAAGGACGCCGTGGACCATGGTTCACTTATGGGCTGACCGGTGAGCTTGTGCCCGAACCAGAGGTCTTCCATGCGCGCGAGGTGCTTGATGATTCCAGGCACGGTCAGATCGGTGTTCGGAAGTGGCCGCGGGTCAGCGCGCCTCCCAGTGCCGGATCCGAGAGCGTCGAGCGCCTGGTCTCGGTGAAAATCCAGAAATCGCCGCAAACTCTCACGCTCGTCAGCGTCGACGGGAGGGTACTGATTGACCATGCGATCATTCTCGCTCAGCATCAACTGACAACCCGAATCACGGTGCAGCGGGCTGCAATCTTCGGTTGAGGCTGCTCGCGCCGGATTGCGATTCCCGAGGCTTCGACTGACAGAATCACTCAGGTGAGGACACTACTGACCGCAGGCGCGCTCGCGCTCGCCTTCTCCCTCTTCCTCACACCATTGTTTGTGCGCCTGTTCAGGCGGCTCGAACTCG
>DATMTC010000382.1:0-1874 GCA_035565115.1 Microbacteriaceae bacterium
GTATGGCGTCAGTCGCTGCGCCAAAATGGATGCGACCGCCGCGAACTTCGGCGCGATCAACTCGCGCTGTTTGGCCATGTGCGCCTCGAGCCCCTCGACATCGCGCAGCAATTGCACGTGACGCAGTTGGTTCAACTTGTCGGGGCCGATGGTCTGAGATTGCATGCACCGAAGCATCCACGCGACGTTTGCGGCCGACCCACCGAAGAACGCAACACCAGCGCCAGGGTATGTGACCTTCGACGTTGATGCGAACACGAGAGGGCGATCCGGATGCCCGGCCTCGGCAGCGAGCCCGAGGATGTCGATGGGCTCTGGCACGTCGTCCGTCAGGTGGTGCACCGCGTACGCGTTGTCCCAGAACAGGCGGAAGTCCGGCGCAGCAGCTGGCAGCGCGGCCAGCTGCCTGGCAACCTCATGGCTGTAGACGGTGCCCGTCGGGTTCGAGTAGACGGGCACGCACCACATGCCCTTGATCGAAGGGTCGGACTTCAGCAGCTGCGCGACAGTTGCGACATCTGGCCCGTCATCGTTCAGCGGCACCGGGATCATGCGGATGCCGAAGCGCTCCGTCACGGTGAAGTGTCTGTCGTAACCGGGAACCGGGCAGAGAAAGCTGATGGTCTCTTCTTTCGACCACGGGCGTTCGCTGCCTGGCACGCCGTGCAGCAGTCCGAAAGCGACGGCGTCGTGCATGAGGTTCAGGCTGGAATTGCCGAGCGCGAGCAGCTGCGGCACGGGCACCCGAAGCGCGTCTGAGAAGATGGCGCGCAGCTCTGGCAGACCTTGGGGCCCGCCGTAGTTGCGCAGGTCTGTGCCCGCAGCATCCCGGTACTGGCCATCGCCAGGCAACGAGAGCAGTGCGTTCGACAGATCCAACTGAGCCGGCGACGGCTTGCCTCGCGTGAGATCGAGCTTCAGCCCACGTGCAACCAGTGCGTCGTATTCGCGCTGAAACTGTGCGTGAATCTGCTCAAGTTCGGCGGACGAACGAGCGGAAAGCGGGCTGGCCGAGGTCTCTGCTGTCACCCTATCGATCGTAGTCGGCTGGCGCGCGCGAGGGTGGGCGGATGTGGTGCAGCGTGCTCGCGTACCTCGGCGACGAACCTGTCGGCTGGTGCGCCGTTGCACCGAGGTCCCAGTATCCGCTGCTCACGACCTCGCGAATCGCGAACTCGGCAGACGGCGGCAACCCGGTTGCTGCCTCGGCCGCCGGGATCTGGGCGGTAACCTGCTTCGTCGTGCGTGTCGGCTTTCGCAAGCGAGGAGTGGCAGGAGCCTTGGTTCGTGCGGCCACCGATTTCGCGCTCGAGAACGGCGCGCGGCGCATCGATGCGTTCCCGGTCGACCCAGCAGCACGAGCATCCATGTCGGCATCCGAGTTGTATCACGGCACGGTTTCCCTGTTCGAGACGGCCGGCTATGAGCTGGTCGCGCGTCCGACCCGAACCCGCGCTGTCATGCGTCTGGTGACCGGCGGCCAAGGCGGCGAGCGCGCGACGTAGCGACGTCCGCTCGCGATACATACACTTCACTCATGACCATTGCCTCGTTCGCCGCATTCGTGGGGCTGTGCCTGCTGTTAAGCGTGACGCCAGGGCCGGATACGTTCCTCGTGCTGCGCTTCAGCATGACGCGGCGCGCTGCCGGAATGTTCAGCGGGCTCGGCTCGTCGGTCGGCACAATCGTCTGGGCGGCGCTCGTCGCGGTCGGCCTTGCGACGCTGCTCGAACAGTCGGCGGAGATCTACCGTGTCGTGAAGATCGTCGGCGGTCTGTACCTGGTCTACCTCGGGGTGAGCACGTTCATCCGCTCGAGGAGGGCACGGGCCAGCAGTGCCGAATCCGAGCTGCAGCGAATGGATGCTCGCCAGC
>DATMTC010000383.1:0-7493 GCA_035565115.1 Microbacteriaceae bacterium
GTTCTCGAGCATTTGCGCTGCATAGCCGAGCGAATTGGTCGCCGTCTGCGAGTCGAAGCCCGGGAACCCGACGTTGCCACTCGCATCCGCGATTGGCGTGCCGTTCAGCGCCTGAACCGGGCCGGCAGGGCTGATCTCTGGTTGAACCTCTGCATTGCCGAACAGGGCCTTGTATCCGTCGTATCCGCCGGGTTCGTCGGGCAGCGCGTCGGTTTGGCCGTTGGCGCACACCGGCGACGTGCTTGAGCAGTGGATTGCATAGCCGACGAAGTCGGCAGTTGCCTTGGCCGGGTTGGCGGCCGCCTCCTGCTGTTGCGGCGAGCCGGTGCCGAACACGGTCGGAATGTCGGTGGCGATGTTCTCAAGCACGGTATGGCTCATGCCGACCTCGCCGACGTTGCAACCGGCCCTCGTGTACGGGACCCATGGTGCTGGAACGTTCGTGTTTGTCGAGTTGGGCACATCGGCGCGGTCCGCTGTGTATTGGAGGTTGTAGTTCGTGTCGGCGTTCGCCCCGGTGTAGTCGTAAATCGGGTCGGTCCAATACGCGAATGAGACACCCGGATGCGTGCCGCCGGCTGAATCGTAGTAGTTGAACGAGTTCGACTGGGTGACGGCGGTGCGATCCGGATACAGCCCGGTCTGGTTGGAGATGAAGTTCGTCGCGGTGTGCACCAGCACATCGTGATCGTTCGCCATCACGACGCCGTTGCGCTGCAAGAAGTTGAACAGATTCGGCATTTGCTCCAGATCGCTCGGGATGCCGGCGGCGTCCCTGGTGAGGTGCACGTTGTCGAACTGCAGATTGATCACGTGCGTTATGCCGTTTGCAAGTTGACAACTGTTCGTCGTCTCGGCACCGCGAGAACTAGTGACCTGCGCGGGCTCGGCGTTCGCTGGTTGGCCGAGTGCCGCCATGCCACCGAGTACCGCCGCTATCGCGGCCACCCCCGTGGTCAGTTTTCGCGCGTGAGTGAACATGACGACTCTTTTCCAGTCGGTTGTCTTCTGGTGGATTGTCTTGCGGTCAATGTGCGGATCTGGCGTTCGAGATCAACGGCCACATCGGTTTCACCTGTGCAGTGTCGCTGGTGAATCCCAACTGCCCGATGCCGAGGCCCTGTTCGATGGTCGACAGCATTGAGTAGTGGTTGTACGCGGTGTCGTCCGTGGCGTGCCGCGGACCGTTTCGGCTGATCACGATCATCGGTATCTGCCCGCCGCCGTAGACCCCACCTGGCCATGCGAGGCTGATCTCGGGATCGCCGGCAGGCAGGTATGGCGAGTCGCAGCATCCGGCTGTGCTCAGATAATTTCCGTTCGACGGATTGTCGGCGTCGTAGTCGTTTTCATCCGCCGTGACGAAAATGACACTGTTGCCGGTCCACGCCTTGCTGTGTTCGATGGTGTCGACCGCGTTCTTCAGGAACGTGTCGGCCTTCACCTTGAGTGCTTGGTCGTTGGAGTCGCCGATCGTGTCCGAGTACGGGCACGGAGTCTCGGCGTGACCGGGAACGCTCGTGTAGATGCCGCCGTGCATGTCATTGCACAGATTCGGGCTGATCCACACGTATTGCGGAACCCGACCGCTGTTCAGGTCGGCCGCCATGTCGGTGTAGGGCTTGATGTTCGCCGCCCGCTTGGCGTCGAGCCGCACGTCTTTGTACAGGATGAACGGGTTGTGCTTGCTCACGTACAGACCGTCGGGGGAGGCATCTGGCAGGTATCCCGCCGACGGCATCGAGTCCATATATGCGGCCCACTGAACGTGATTTGCCTCGAGTTCGTCGACGATGTTCGTGTGGTCGTACTGGTTGGCTGGCAGCGTGACACCGTTTTCGGTGCTGCCGGAGTTCCAGCCGTTGTCGTTGTTGACATCCCAGTTGCTTCCGCTGGTGGCGGCGATGTAGTTCGGCTCGCTGGTATGCGTCACGCCGTAATAGTTCGTCGCCGTGCCGTATGTGGCCGCCAGCGAGTTGAGAAACGGCATGCTCGGGTCGCCGATGGTTCCGTCGTTGCCGTGGTTCTCTTCCATGATGACGAACACATGGTTCAGGTGCTGGCCTGCGCTGGCCTGCGCCTGCGCAGGCTCCGCTGGAGGGCTCGCCTGCCGGCCGGATGCAGCGGTGGCGGATGCCGCGGTGAGTGCTACCGCGACAAGTGCCGCTCCGAGTGCGAATCGTGTATTGGAGTACAGCATGATGAACAACTCCCACTTATGTCACTGTCTGATTTCACTGTCTTGTGTCACCGTGAACTGTCGTGGCTGTGGGAGCGGGTGCCGCAGTCGTAGCACGCCGTCAGCATGGGCGCATCTCGCGCTGCTTTTCCCGGTTGAGCACCGTGCTGAACGGGCATTTCGACGGTATACCCGCATTCGGCCGGGACACAAGAGGTTCGTTCGCGAGCGAATAACCTGGAGGAGTGAGCACTCCATCGGCGGCCAAGCCGCGCCTGGGTCGCGACGTGATCGTGCTGGGCGTCGTGGCCTTCTTCGTGATGGTCGGCTTCGGTGTCGTCGTTCCCGTGCTGCCTGTGTTCGTGCGCAGCTTCGGTGTCGGATACCTCGAGATCGGTGCCGTGGTGTCAGCATTCGCGCTGATGCGCCTGGTCTCGAGCCCGTTCTGCGGTTGGCTGATCAATAAGGGCGGCGAGCGAACCGTGCTTGCGATCGGCATCGGGATCGTCGCGGTCTCCAGCGCTCTGGTCGGAGTCGCACAGAACTATCCGCAGGTGCTGATCTTGCGTGGCGCGGGCGGCATCGGCTCTGCCATGTTCTCGGTGTCTGCGATGACACTGCTGCTCGGAACGACAGCACCGGCGGTGCGCGGGCGTGCGGTCGGCTTCTATCAGGGCGGGTTTCTGATCGGCGGGATGGCGGGCCCAGCCCTCGGCGGTGTGCTGTCGCTCGTGTCACTGCGCGCGCCGTTTTTCTTCTACGCAGGCACCCTGGCCGTCGCCGGGCTCATCGGGCTCTTTCTGCTGAAGCCGAGCGACGGGAACGCGAAGGAACAATCGGTTGCGAAACCGTTCCGGGAGGTGCTGCGCGATCGGCGATATCGGGCCGCGTGCTTGGCTAACTTCGCCCAGGGCTGGGCAGCGCTCGGCGTGCGAAGCGCGCTCGTTCCGGTGCTCATTGTCGAGGCCCTGCACGAGACCCCGGCGTGGACCGGCATCGCGTTCGCGATTGCCGCCGTCGCCCAGACGCTCGCACTTGGGCCGGCAGGCACGTTCGTCGACAAGGTCGGGCGCAAACCGGCGATCGTCGGCGCATTCTTCGTCGGCGCGCTTGCCCTGTTCGGCATGGCGCTTGCTCCGAGCTTATGGATGCTGATCGTTCTGCTGTGCGTATACGGAGCCGCAGCGGCGTTCATGGCGACGGCCCCCGCGGCATCCGTCGGCGATGCGGCCGGCGCTCGCAGCGGAACACCTGTTGCCGTTTTCTCGATGTTCTCGGACTTCGGCGCGATCATCGGCCCGCTCGTGGCCGGTTGGATGGTCGACGTCTGGTCATTCCCGGCGGCATTCGGCCTGGCAGCCTGCCTCATGGTGGTGGCAGCAGCATATGCACTGCGGATGCCGCGGGCCGCTGGACGCTCATCGTCTGGCCACATCGAGGCCGAGGCGCATCCGCTGTTCGAAGCGTCGAGCGGCGACCCGATCCCGGGCGACGCAACCGAAAATGCCTGATAGCGGGGAGGACTCCTAGCAGCTAGCGGATGGTCTTACGCGCTGTGATTTGCCCGGTGTCGAAGCCGAGCAGGTGTAGCCCGCCGTGGAAGCGCGCGTGCTCGATCTTGATGCAGCGGTCCATGACAACGGTCAGGCCCTTTTCTTCTCCGTAGTACGCGGCATCCTGATTCCAGATTCCAAGCTGCACCCACACCGTTGGTGCTCCGACGGCGACGACGTCGTCGATCACGCTCGGGATGTCGCCTGCCCGGCGGAAGACATCCACGATGTCGGGCACTTCGGGCAACGAAGCTAGGTCTGGATACGCCTTCTGGCCGAGAATCGTGTCTGCGTTGGGGTTCACGAAATACAGCCGATAGTCGCTTGACTGCTGCAGGTAGGTCTCGACGAAGTAGCTGGCGCGCGATGGGTTTGCGGATGCTCCGACGATCGCAACCGACTTGGCCTCGCGCAGAATCTTCAGTCGAGCCTTCGCGTCTGGGCCGATCCAGGTGCGTTGCGACTTCAGCAGCTTCGCCAGCGGAGAGTCGGCAGGAATCGAACAGTTCAATCCGTTCGCCAACTGCACATCGGTCAGGGAGTCGCTCACTGAGTTTGTCGCTTGTGCTGAGCTCCGTCGAAGTGAAGTGCCTGTAGCCATTTACTTGCCTTTCGCTGCCTGCGCGAGCGCCTGGTCGAGATCATAGATGATGTCGTCGACGTCTTCGATGCCGACGCTGATGCGCACGACGCCAGGCAGAACACCTGCGTCGAGCAATTGCTGCTCGTTCAACTGCGCGTGCGTCGTTGATGCGGGGTGGATCACCAACGTCTTCGCGTCGCCGATGTTTGCCAGGTGGCTTGCCAGGTTCACCGATTCGATGAACCGTTGCCCGGCCTCGCGACCACCCGCGATCACGAAGCTGAACACGGAACCGGCGCCTGCTGGCAGGTACTTCTTCGCTCGGTCGTGGTGTGGATGCTCTGGCAGGCCAGCCCAGTAAACGTGGTCGATGCGCGGGTCGGCGTCAAGCCACTCGGCAACGGTCCTGGCGTTGTCGATGTGTGCCTGCATGCGGAACGGCAGCGTCTCGACACCCTGTGCGAGCAGGAACGCGGAATGCGGAGCAAGCGTCGGACCGATGTCGCGCAACTGCTCCGCGCGCAGCCTGGTCAGGAAGGCGTACTCGCCGAAGTTGCCTGCCCACTCGAGGCCGCCATAGGTGGGCACTGGCTGGCCGAACAGCGGGAACTTGTCGCTGTGCCAGTCGAAGCGACCGCTTTCGACGACGACGCCGCCGAGGGTGGTGCCAGAACCGCAGAGGAATTTGGTCGCAGAGTGCACGGTGATGTCGGCGCCCCACTCGAACGGTCGGTTCAAGAACGGTGTTGCGATCGTCGAGTCGATGATCAGCGGGATGCCTGCCGCGTGAGCGACGTCTGCGAGAGCCTCGATGTCGGCGATCTCACCTGACGGGTTCGCGATGGTCTCGGCGAAGATGAGCTTGGTCTTGTCTGTGATGGCCGCGGCGTAGTCAGCAGGCTCCGCGCTCTGAACGAACGTCGTGTCAACTCCGAAGCGGCGCAGTGTCACGTCGAGCTGCGTGACCGTGCCACCGTAGAGGTTCGCCGATGCCACGATGTGGTCTCCGGCGCCCGCCAGGGAAGCGAACGTGATGTACTGCGCAGAGAGTCCGGATGCCGTCGCCACGGCACCGAGACCACCCTCGAGGCTCGCGACGCGTTCTTCGAAGCTGGCGACGGTGGGGTTCGCCAGCCGTGAGTACACGTTTCCGTATTTCTGCAGGGCGAAGCGGGCAGCAGCATCCGCTGTGTCGTCGAAAACGAATGCGCTGCTCTGGTAGATCGGAAGCGCTCTGGCACCGGTGACCTGGTCTGGGATGTTGCCAGCGTGGATTGCACGCGTGCGGAAGCCGTATTCGCGATCTGCCATGCGTGCAACGCTACCCGAGCGGACAGACGCCCACGGCGCATGCCCGTAACACGCCGCAACCTGGCTGCACAGGCCATGCGCAGGCCGGGCCGATACCCTTGGTGCAGGCCGCGAGAAGCGGTCCCGGACGACGGATCAGTACCCGGAACGCGACAAGACTGGCCACGGGAGTGAGTCAAGTGTCCTGGATCATCCTTATCGTCTCTGGCGTGCTCGAAGCGGTCTGGGCAACGGCCCTCGGCAAGTCGGAAGGCTTCACGAAGCTCTGGCCATCCGTCATCTTCATCGCCGGGCTGACCGCGAGCATGGCTGGCCTCGCGTTTGCGATGCGGGAGATTTCAACGGGCACGGCATACGCGGTCTGGGTTGGGATCGGCGCGGCGCTGACCGTGATCTACGCCATGATCTTCGGTGGTGAACCGGTTTCGATCGTGAAGATCCTGTTGATCATGGGTCTGGTCGGATGCGTCGTCGGGCTCAAGATCGTCGGCTGATGAGCACAAGCGCAGGCTACCGGTTGAGCACGCCGAGCAGCGCGGAACCGACTGGAACGCCGAGGCCTGTGCAAGCATCCCACCCAGGGCCGGCCGCGTACGCGCCGTTGTTCCCGCTCGTCACGTCGCGAAACCCACGCGGCGCCGCGCCTGGGGCGACGTTTCCATACAGCGCAGGCTGCGCCAACCCCACTGATGCACCGTTCGCTTGCGCGAGGCGCGCGATGAGCGCAGCCCACAGCGGGGCGACAGCGCTCGTGCCGCCGATCACCATGTCTTTGCCATCGACGCGCACCTTGTACCCGGTCTGAGGATCAGCGTTGGCCGCGACGTCTGGCACGCCACGACCGTGCCCGCCCGATGCGGACGGAACGTCGACGTTCGCTTGCCAGTCCGGCACGCCGAAGGCGTCGCTGACCCCGCCACCGGTTGCGCCGCCTGCCGATCCGTTGTTCCAGACCGTCTCTGATACGACAACGCCGGTTGCGGGATTCGCGTCGAGCCGGGTGCCGCCACACGCGAGTGCGTGCGGGCTGGATGCCGGAAAATCGACATGTGCGCCGCTTGGTGCGCGGTCGCTGCTTCCGTCATCGCCTGCAGCTGCAGTGACAGTTGCGCCGAGTGCTACAGCGTCGATGAACGCTTGGTCAAGCGCGTTTCGCGCCTGCGCGGTCCACGAGTCTTCGCTTTGGCCCCAACTGATGCTGATGGCGGTCGGAGTTGGCGTGGCATGGGCGGCCTGGCTGACCGCATCGACGAAGCCGGCGTCGGTGTTCGGTGCGAAATAGACCACGATGTCGGCTGCTGGGGCGAGTGCGCCGCACACCTCGATGTCGAGCAGCACTTCGCCATCCGCGCCGTTCGGGTCGCCCCCAGGCTTGTTCGTTGCGCCGTCGACGCCGACGGCCGTGACCGAGGGTGTGCGGATGCCGAGGCCTGCGAAGTAGGCGTCGAGATCGGCCTGGTCGAAGCCGCCGCCGAGTTCGATGATCGCGATGGTGTGGCCGGCGCCATCGGTGTCTGCGGGAAAGCCGTAGATCGTTCCGAGCTGCAGTGGCGTGTAACTGGTCGAGACGGCGTCAGCTGCGGCGATCCGAAAATTCGCGCGCGCCTGGGGACGGTCATCGAGGCCGAGAACGGCAGTGACGGCATCCGACATCTCGGCTGGAACATGAAGCCCGCCACTTCGCTGTCTGTGTGTGATCGCGGTTCCGGTGTGATCGGCGCTCGAGACCCATTCGAGCGTGGTGCCGAACGCCGCCGCAAGCACGTCGGCAGGCGCCGCGATACGGATGCGTCTGGCGGCGAGGTCGGTCGACAGCACTCGGCCGCCGAATGCCCTCACGCTGTCTTCTACGCGGCGCGCGTCATCG
>DATMTC010000384.1:0-1707 GCA_035565115.1 Microbacteriaceae bacterium
GCTCGACCTCGAGATCGCCCACGGCGAGTGGGAGCGCACCGGACTCGACCCGCGCGTGCTGGCCAGCATCGTCGTCGATGCGGCGGATGGCTCGCGCGTGATCGCAGGAACGGGCACCGATCTGCTCGTAGCAGCCAGCACGGTGGTCGTCGAGCAACCGTTCTACCTTGAACGACAGGATCTGACGCCGCGCGAGAGGCAATTCACCCCGACCACCGGCCTGCTGGTTCTGGATGCGGCAGACGAGCCGGCCGGCCCGAGCACTCCCCCGTCGCGCGTCAACGTCGACCCGGCCCCGCCCATCCGCGTCGTGCAGACGATCGACGCACGCCCAGCTGCATCCGACGAAGTTGCGCCGCCAGCAGGCACCGCACGGCTGTGGGATGTCGGCGTCAACGTTGCCGGTCGCAGCCGCGTCGTCATCCGCTCTGCGGTTGAAGCGGGCACCGTGGTGCGGGTTGTGCATGGCGAGCACATCGACGACGGTCACGTTGACACCACCAATCTGTCGATGCCGTATGACGAGGGACGCACGCGCCAGTCAGTCGAATACATCCTGCCCGCGACGGATGCTGCTGGCACCATCACGCTCGAACCGCGGTTCTGCTATCACGGCTTTCGCTATGTCGACGTGATCGGACTTCCCGCGGACGCGATCATCTCCGTGCAGGCGGCGGTTTTGCACACCGACCTTCGCCAGATCAGCCAGCTGACGACCGACGACGCGCAGGTGAACGCACTCACCGCCGCGGCAGGTCGCACCCTGCTGAACAATGTGCACGGCATTCCAGAGGACTGCCCGACTCGAGAGCAATCGGGGTGGACGGGCGACACCGCCAGCGTCAGCGAGTTCGAGTTCTCGGCATTCGACATGCAGACTTTCTTCGCCAAGTGGATCGACGACCTGATCACCAGCCAGCAGCCGAGCGGATGGATCCCCGCGATCGCCCCTGACCTGCGTCCCGAGAAGGTGCCGGCCGATCCGGTATGGGGTGGTGCGCTGCAGCACGTGCTGTGGGGGCACTGGCTGCACTACGGCGACCGCGAGCTCGTGCAGCGCTGCCTGCCTGCCCTGCGCCGCTGGGCCGACTTCCAATTGGGCTGCCGAACCCAGGATGGCGTTGTCGGCAACTCTCCGATCAGCTATGGGCACGACTGGCTCGCACTCGAGCAGACCCCGCCAGAGTTGCACCACACGGCGGCGACGATCGATTCGCTCACCATCCTCGAGCAGTTCGAGCGCGAACTGGGCGACCCGGATGCTGCGGAGTTGCGGCGCGCGCAGGCCGAAGACCTGCGCGTGGCAGCACGGCGTGCGTTCGTCGACCCAGAGACTGCAACGGTGGGTAATGGGTCGCAGGCCTCATACGCGATTGCCATGCAGAGTGACTGGCTCACCGAAGCAGAGGCCGCCATCGCCGCCTGGCGGCTCGAGGCGGATGTGCGCGCACGCGGCAACAGGGTCGCCTCCGGATTCGCGGCCACGAGAACAGTGGTTCGCGCGCTTGCCGAATCCGGGAACTCGCAGCCGGTCTTCGACGCGTTGCAGCAGCGGGCTGAGCCGGGCGTCGGGGCCATGCTCGCCAGCGGAAACGGCACATTCTGGGAGTGCTGGTGGATCGACCCGACGAACACAGGCACAGGCTCGCTCGACCATCTCGGACTCGGCGGCCCATTCGCATCCTGGGCATGGCAGACGCTGGCCGG
>DATMTC010000385.1:0-2844 GCA_035565115.1 Microbacteriaceae bacterium
TTCCCGACGCCCGTCGTCGGCGTGCTCGGCGTGATCGACGACGTCGCCAGGCGCGTGCCGTCCGGCTGGCAGGACGCAGGCGACAACATCTACCTGCTCGGCATCACCCGCGAGGAGCTCGACGGTTCGGCGTGGGCTGGCGCGATTCACGGGCACCTCGGCGGTCTTCCGCCAGCAGTCGACTTGGCCGGTGAGCGCGCGCTTGCCGAATTGCTGCACGCAGGCTCGATGGAATCGCTGCTCGCTTCAGCACACGACCTGTCGGATGGCGGGCTCGCGCAGGCGCTTGCTGAATCGGTGCTGCGCTTCGGCGTCGGCGCACGGGTCTGGCTGAGCGAAATCATGGAGCGCGACGGAGTGGATGCCGCCACCGCGCTGTTCTCCGAGTCGACCGGGCGCGTTGTGGTCTCGGTGCCACGCGAGGACGATGTGAAATTCCGGGGGCTGTGCGAGGGCCGCGGCTACCCGGTGCTGCGCATCGGCGTGACGGATGCCGAGGTGGGCACGCAACCCGTGCTGGAGATCCAGGACGTCTTCACGGCCGGGCTCGAGGAACTGCGCTCAGCACACCGCGCCACCCTGGCGGAGCACTTCGGTCCCGTCGTCGGCCACGACGCATCCGGCTATCGCGACCCCGCGGTGCTGTAAGACCGTTCGCTCGTAAGGAGATGCGGTCGACACGCCGCGGAATGTACACTGCGCATCGGCGTGTCGACCGAATCTCATCAAGACCGCACGCGACTTAGGTGACGGAGCCCGCAGCATCCTTTTGGCCGACCACCTCACCCGACTCGCGGATGCGCCGGTCGCTCCATCGCCCAGAGAGCGGGGCGATCACCAGGAGTGTCGCCCACACCCAGCGAGCCCAGTCAGGGCCGACAAGGAACGACACCGGGATCGACACGGCGAACACGGCCACCTTGAGCAACGCGTCGATGCGTCCCGCCCACAACGCTGCTGGCGCATGATCGACAGCAATCAGTCCGCTGCGTCGCCCGACTTCGTACATGACCATTTGCGACAGGATCGCAAGCGCGATGTTGCATGCGTACAGCGCGGTGGGCAGCGGCAACTCCACGATCTGGGGGTCACTGATCCCCTGCGTGGTGAACGGCAGCAGCACGACCAGGCCGACCGTCACCAGGTTCGCGATGACAACACGGGTGTTCATGCCGTTGAACTCGCGGAGCAGGTCGAAGTTGACCTTCCAGAACACGGCGATCACAACGAAGCTGATGATGAAACCGAGCAACTGGTTTCCTAGGCCGCCGCCCAGCAGCGATCCGATGTTCTTCCACGCGTCAGGCGCTGGCATGTCGACGTTTGTGATCAACAGTGTGATCGCGAATGCATAGACCGCGTCGAAGAATCCGAGTCCGCGGTCGAACTCCGTCGTCTCCCGTTTGACGGCAGGCACCAGGGTTTTAGCCATGCCCGGTCCTTTCACAGCACGATGAAAGTACGATACCGGGAATTCGGGTCGATCGGGGACCCAAATCAGGCCCCCAATCAGGCGGCAGAGCTCAGGCGGCGCAGCTCAGGCGGCAGAGCTCAGGCGGCGCAGGTCAGGCCGCAGCCACTGCAAACGTGACGCCCGTGTACTCCTCGGCCTTCTGCCAGAGCTCCGCGGCGATTTCGGGATCGACGCTCGTGTGCGTCGGTGCCTGCACGACTGGCCGTCCTCTGGTCAAGAATCTCGGCCCGTAATACTGACCGCCCACGGCCGATGGGTCGGCAACCGCCCGCACCACAGGCCAGGCGCCCGTGCGCTTGGACTGCGCCATCGGCGATTGCAGCGCATCCACGAAACGTTTGCCTGCAGTCGGCTCGTTCACGCCGGGGACGCGCACTGTGAGCCCGCCGATGGAATAACCAGGATGCGCGACCAGGCTCGCAACATCCGCCCCAGCATCCCGCAGCCGCCGGTCGAGCTCGAACCCGAACGACTGCATGCCGATCTTGGAGTGCGCGTACGCGCGTGTCGGCGAGTAATGTGCGCGCAGCTGCAGGTCGCCGATGCGGAAGTCGTAGAGCCGCGAAATCATGCTGCCGAGCATGACGATGCGCGCGCCAGGCGTGCGCAGCAGCGCCGGCAGCGCCTGTGCCGTGAGCGCGAAGTGTCCGAGCAGGTTCGTGGAGAGCACGAGCTCATTGCCGCGCCCGTCGGTGGATCGCGAAGCCGGCGGATGCACCATGCCCGCGTTCTCGACGAGTGCATCGACACGTTCAAACCCGTTGATGGCACGCGCAGCCACGGCTACGGAGTCGAGATCGGCCGTATCGAGTTGCAGGAAGTCGACATGTGCACCAGGCACCCGGCTTCGGATGGCCGCGGCCGCAGCATCCGCCCTGCCCTCATTTCGGCAGGCGAGAACGACGTGCGCGCCCGCCGACGCCAACTGCTCGCTCGCGAAATATCCCACCCCGGCGTTGGCTCCTGTGACGACGATCGTCTTGCCGTGCAGATTCGGCAGCGCGCCAGGATTCCAGGAATCGGTCACGCGGTCGCGTCTCCAGGTGCGGCCGCGCCGTCGTCTTGCGCCGTCTCATCGCGCTCCCCGACGGCTTCGGCGGCTTCGACGTGGTGGTGGATGACCTCTGCCACCACGAAGTTGAACCATTTCTCGGCGAACTCGGGGTCGAGGTGGCTTTCGGCGGCAAGGGTGCGTAACCGCTGGATCTGCTCGCGCTCCCGCGCAGGATCGGCCGGCGGCAGGCCATGCTCAGCTTTCAGCGTGCCGACGAACTTCGTGAATTTGAACCGCTCCGCCAGCAGGTGCACGAGCGCGGCGTCGATGTTGTCGATGCTCTCGCGCACGCTGTACAGCCGGGCGAGTGCCGCCT
>DATMTC010000386.1:0-3534 GCA_035565115.1 Microbacteriaceae bacterium
AAACTCGCCGGACTGCTCGGCGCATACCTCGGCTGGATCGGCTGGGGCACCCTGTTCGTCGGCGCATTCGCCGCGTTCATCCTGGGCGGCATCTTCGCCCTCATTCTCGTTCTGACCCGGCGCGCCAACCGAAAGGGCGGCATCCCATTCGGCCCCTGGATGCTCGCAGGCGCCTGGGTCGGAATGTTCTTCGGCGAGACCGTCTGGCACGGCTACCTGTCCCTATTCGCACTTGCATGAACCCGACCGAATGCAGAAAGTGAACGACACATGGCAAAGACAGTTGTAGGACTCGACATCGGCACCACCACATTGCGTGCCGTCGAGGTGTCCGGCGCCGACGGGGCCCGGCCGAAGATCAAACGGTACCGAGAGATTCCGGTTCCGATTGGAGCCGTCAGCCGCGGTGAGGTCATCGAGCCCAACACCGTGGCATCCGCCCTGAAGCACCTGTGGTCGCTTGGCGGATTCTCGAGCAAACGCGTCATCCTCGGCATGGGCAACCAGCGCGTGCTCTCACGCGACCTGACCGTTCCAAAGGAATCGATCGAGCGCATCCGGGAATCGCTGCCGTTTCAGGTGCAAGACATGCTGCCGATTCCGGTTGCGGATGCGCTGCTCGACTTCTATCCGGTCTCGGAGACGATGACCGAACGTGGGCCTGCAGTGAGCGGCTTGCTGATCGCAGCTGCGAAGGATGCTGTGCTCGCCAACGTGAGCGCCGTGGAGCTCGCCGGGCTGGTCCCCATCGAGGTCGACCTCATTCCGTTCGCACTCGATCGAGTGTTGCTCTCGCGGCAGAACGTGACGGGAACCGTGGCGCTCATCGATATCGGCGCCGCGACGACCAGCGTGATCATCGCAACAAACGGCGTGCCGCAGTTCGTGCGCATCATCGCGTCCGGAGGTGCCGACGTGACGGATGCCATCGCGAGCAGGCTCGAACTGCCCGACGGCGAGGCCGAGAACCTCAAACGAGCTGTCGGGCTCAGCTATGAGCCACCGACCGGTGAAGACGATAAAGCCGCGGGAATCATCCGCGAGATCGTGACCGAGCTGCTTGGCAGCATCCGCAAGACCGTCGGCTATTTCATGAACACCAGGCCGACGGAACCGGTCAGCCACATTGTGCTCACCGGCGGCGGTTCGATGCTGACCGGCCTGCCGGATGCGCTCGGCGTTTACACACGACTGCCGATCGTTCCCGGGGATCCGATCGCGAGCATCGCGCTGTCACGTTCGGTGCACGCGGACGACCTGCGCGACCGTCATTCGTCGCTGACCGTCGCTCTCGGACTCGCATTGGGGAGGGCTGCAGCATGACCGTGTCAGAGGAAGACGGCAAGAAGCCCGCGGAATCGGGCGAGCCGAAGAAGCCGGGCAAACTCGGTCGGGCAGGTCGATCGCCCCGCGCCGGTTCGGCGAAGAAGCCCGCTGCAACTCGGGCGCCGCTGACAGCACCCGCGGAGACGCCGGGTGCGACGTCGGCGGCGAGCACCACCGAAGTCACGCAGCCGGCCGAGAAGAAGACGACTCGCGTGGATCGCGCGAACTCGATCGTGGTCGGAGGGGAGCCGCGCGTCAGCTTGCTGCCGCCGAGCATCCGGCAGAAGCGACGGCAGACGAAAACGGCTCGTCGAGTGGCGCTTGCCCTCGTCGGTGTTGTGGTGCTGGTGGCCGCCGCCATCGTCGCAACCACGTTCATCGCAGGGCAGATGAATCAGCAGTTGCTGGACGAGCAGGCCCAAACCCAGAGCATCCTGCAGCAGCAGGGAAAATTCGTCGAGGTGCATGCTGTGCAGGATCAGGTCAGCCTGACGAAAGCCGCGCAGCAGGTCGGCGCTTCGACCGAGATCGATTGGAAGGGGTATTTGACGAAGGTGCAGAACACTCTGCCTGAGACCGTCGTCATCACCTCCGTGTCGCTGGATTCGGCATCACCGCTCGGGCCATACGCCCAGGCGACCGCTCCGCTGCAGGGATCACGGGTCGCAACACTGACCTTTTCGGTCACGAGCCCCACACTGCCTGAGGTGCCGGTCTGGCTCGACGCACTCTCGACGCTCCCCGGGTATGCGGATGCCGTGCCAGGCACCGTGACCATGGAAGCAGACGGCACATACACGTCGGACATCACGCTGCACGTGAACGAGAAGGCCTTCGACGGACGCTTCCAAACCAAGAAGGACAAGTAGCCGTGGACAAGAACAGATTGTGGATCATCGGATCCGTCGCCGCGATGGTGGTGGTCGTTGCACTCGGCCTGCTGTTCGGCATCCAGCCGCAATTGACCGCGGCTGTCACAGCAGATCAGCAGAGGCAGACGGTCGCGGCAGACAACGCGACGAAACTCGCGCAATTGCACAGGCTCGAAAGCGACTTCAAGCAGCTCCCCGCGCTGAAAGAGAGTTTGAAGCAGCTTGCCGAGTCGGTTCCATCGCATCCGGACCTAGCGGCCATGATCTCGAATCTGGATGCGCTCGCCGCCGGAACAGGCACCACCATCGAATCGATCGCGGTGAAAGACGCACAGCCGTATGCGCCGCCCGCCGTCACGCCGGCCCCGGCATCCGGAACTCCAAGCGGCACAGCGACGCCGACATCCACGCCTGCTCCGACTTCGACCGCGGCTCCGACTGCGGCACCGGCAAAGCCGCAGGCGCCAGCGCCCGTGACGAACTCTCAAGTGACAGCGGCGAACTTCGTTGCAATTCCGGTGACGATCTCGGTGAACGGAACGTACGGGCAGGCGCTCAACTTCGTCGACGGGTTGCAACACGGCAAACGGCTGTTCCTGGTCACCACGTTTGCCAGCACCAAATCGGCGGAGGCGGCAGCTCCCGCGCCTGCACCGACGAGCGGGTCGTCGAGCGGGTCATCGAGCGGATCGACGGCATCGCCCACGCAGGCGGCTGCGGCACCGAGCTGGACGGTCGGCGGTTACGTCTACGTCGTGCTCGACTCGACGAAGAAGGCGGTCCCGGCACAGTAATGGGGCGCGAACGGGGGTTCCCAGCGCCCACCACTTGCTAGGAGCGTTCTTACGGAGGCCGGGGTCCGCCAGGGGATGGGCGCTGGGTGACCGCACTCGGGTTTGCGGTCGGCTTGAATGAAATTGTGGATGCGTCGCATTGCGATCGGGTGCACTGAACCGTCTGCCGACTCGCGCGCGCAAACCCACGATAAGCCGTCAGAACGCCCGCGTATAGACCCAATTCAGCACAAATCAGCACCCAATGCGGGTGCCACGACCTGAATTGACCGAAAAATGCCAGATGTCCGCCGTTTTTCGTCGTCTCGAGATCTCGCACAATCGGGTGTGCCGGATGCTGCGGAATGGCTTCGTGCCCGCTGGTGCGGCGATTGCTACAGTTAGCACGATACGACGGCCAACCAGGCCAGCGCTGCACGGCAAGTGAGGAGTGATGCCATGAGCAACACGACCCCGGAGTCACCGGAGGATCGCCCGGCGCAGGAGCCGGCCGCTGAGCCGGCGACCGAGACCACGGATACGGGAGCGCACGTCGCTTCGAC
>DATMTC010000387.1:0-12989 GCA_035565115.1 Microbacteriaceae bacterium
TCGAGCACCCAGTCGATGCCGTTCACCGTCACGCAAGGCTTGGTTGTGGGCCCGATCGGCGTCACGCCGCAGCGCAACAGCACGACAGCGGGGTCGCCCCAGGCGGCGGTGGCCTGTGCATCGGTGTCCCGCTTGGCCTTGCCTGCGACCGAATCCGGCAGTCGCACTGTGATGTTCGCGCATCCGACGGTGTTCGAGTGTGCTGCCGGTTTCATCGGAACGGTCCCGGCGCACGCAGACAGAAACGCAACCGCAAGAACGAGCGGAAGTGCGGCCAAGAGGCGCGCTGGCCGGTGAGTCATCGCATTCAGGCTACCGTTTCTTCTATGGAAGTTTCCGGCAGCCCTGACACCGGCAGCCCCGACACTCTGCGCACCGTGAGCGAGATCGACGCGCTGCGGCGCATCTTCCCCAGGCTGCCGGTGGCGGATGCCGCACTGCTCGGCCCCGGTGACGACGCTGCCGTTCTTGCGGCCCCAGACGGACGCTACGTCGTCACGACGGACATGATGGTGCACGGCCCTGACTTCCGATTCGCATGGTCGACGCCGGCCGATCTCGGTTGGAAGGCCGCAGCATCCAACCTTGCAGACGTGGCCGCAATGGGCGCCGTGCCGACCGCGCTCTTGGTGGCGATCGCCGCACCGCCTGACACGCCGGTTGCCGTACTCGAAGGGATAGCAGACGGCCTTCGCGACGGATGCGCGGCACTTGCTCCAGGCTGCGGGGTGGTCGGCGGCGACCTGTCCGTCTCCGATACATTCACGATCGCGGTGACGGCGTTCGGTGATTTGGAGGGCCGCCCACCCGTTCTGCGTTCGGGAGCACACGTCGGCGACATCGTTGCCGTCGCAGGCGAAGTCGGCGCAGCAGCATCCGGACTCGCTCTGCTGTTTCAGCGAGCAGTGGATGCCGACGGCACTCCGAACGCGTTGCTCGCACAAGGTCTGCGCGACGAGCAGCCAGCCGCGATCGACGCACAGTTGCGACCGACCCCGCCGATTGCCGCAGGGCGTGCTGCAGCAATCGCGGGAGCACGCGCCATGCTCGACCTCAGCGACGGACTCGCACTCGACGCGCGCCGGATCGCGGAGGCTTCCGACGTTGGCATCGACCTGGACTCCGCGTCGCTTGGTGCGCATCCGCGTGCAGCGCTCGTCGGCGGCGAAGACCACGGACTGCTCGCCTGCTTTCCGCCCGACGTTGTGCTGCCAGATAGATTCAGGCGCGTCGGAATCGTCGTCGCTGATTCCGGACTGTTCGTGGACGGACTCCCGTTCACCGAGCGAGGCGGCTGGGACCCGTACGCGGGCTGGGACGGCGGGCTCAGCTGAGCCTGGCAGTCCACACGACGGTCTCGCCATAGGTCTTGCTGCGCTCCGGCGTGAGCTCGTGCGGCCAGGTCGGCTCCGGTGAGCGTGTGCTTCGCTCCACCACGACTGTCGCATCAGCCGCGAGCAACGGAACGAGCGCAGCCAACTCAGCGGCAAGCTCGCTCTCCTGCAGGTCGTATGGCGGATCGATGAACACCAGATCGAAGCTGCCGCCTTCGTCTCCCTGTGCAGGAAAACCGTGCGTCAAATAGCTGTGCACAGGCGAGACAACCACATCGCATCGCGGTGCCGCGTTCTGCGGTGCCGCTTTGGCGATGACGGCAACGTTGGCCTTGCAGACCTTGGCAGCCGCAGGCTGGCGTTCGACCAGAACGACGGATGCCGCTCCCCGGCTTGCCGCCTCGAGCCCGAGCGCGCCTGAACCGGCATACAGGTCGAGAACGCGCGCACCGCGCACGGCATCCCGAGCATCCAATGACGAGAACATCGCCTCGCGAACACGATCGCTGGTCGGCCGGGTGCCAGAGCGCGGCACATTCAGGGCCAGCGAGCCCGCGAACCCCGACACGATTCTGGTCACACGCCAACGATAGCGGCCGCGTCGGCGACGCGAGCCGCCACTGTCTGACGCGCGTTCTAGACTCTCAGCATGCCTGCAGTCGACTCGAGTCCAGGGAGCGCCGGGCTCGATACCAAGCTGAGCGGACTGCTCGGCGGCCGCACGGCATCCGCGTTGTTGAAGGCATTCGGGCACGTCACCGCCGGGGATCTGCTCAGCCACTATCCGCGCCGATACGCCAGACGCGGTGAGCTGACGGCGCTCACCGAGCTGCCGGTCGACGAAGACGTGACGATCATTGCCGAGGTTCTGCAGTCCTCGAAACGGCCGATGCGTGCCAGGAAGGGCACAATCGTCGAGGCAACCATCTCCGACGGCACCGGGCTGCTTTCGCTCACCTTCTTCAACCAGGCGTGGCGTGCCGACGAATTACGGCCGGGCTTGCGCGGCATTTTCGCAGGCAAGGTGACCGACTATCACGGAACGCTGCAGCTGACGCATCCGAATTACGAGCTGTTTCCAGATCAATCGGATGTCGCCGCAGACACAGAAGCGGGCCGCAAGTGGGCTATGGCTCCCGTCGCGATCTATCCTGCGACCGCGGCGCTCACGAGCTGGAAGATCCACAAGTCGGTCGAGCTCGTGCTCGACGAGCTCGGCGATGTGCCAGATCCGGTTCCAGAGCTGATCAGAGCCAGGCAGAAGCTGCTGCCGTACGGCCGCGCCCTCGAGTTGATCCATCGACCGGAAGTCGACGCAGACTGGCGGGCCGCCAGAGACACGCTGCGGTTTCAAGAAGCTTTCGTGTTGCAGGCGGCGCTTCTGCAGCAACGGGCGAAGGCCCGCGAGCAGACCACCACGCCCAGGGTTCCGAAGCCGGGCGGATACCTCGAACGCTTCGATCGGGCGCTGCGATTCGCACTGACAGATGATCAGCGAGCGGTCGGCGCCGAGATCGCCCGTGATCTTGGTTCAGACGCGCCGATGAACCGTCTCGTTCAAGGCGAGGTCGGAAGCGGAAAGACGGTGGTTGCTCTGCGAGCGATGCTCGCTGTGGCCGATTCTGGTGGGCAAGCGGCACTGCTGGCGCCCACCGAGGTGCTTGCAGGGCAGCACCTTCGCTCGATCGCCGAGATTCTCGGACCCGACCTCTCTGCTGCGCTGATGCCCACCTTGATCACCGGCCAGCTTCCCATGGCGGAGCGCAAGAAGGCGCTGCTGCGCACCGTGTCAGGGCAGGCGAGAATCGTCGTCGGCACACACGCGCTGCTCGGTGACACGGTCACGTTCTACGACCTTGGGCTCGTGGTCGTCGACGAACAGCATCGGTTCGGGGTCGACCAACGCGAAGCGCTGCGCCTGAAGGGCGCGACCCCTCCGCACGTGCTTGTGCTGACCGCGACCCCGATCCCTCGTACCGTCGCGATGACGGTGTTCGGTGACCTGGACGTGTCGACGATCGCGCAGCTGCCTGCAGGACGTCAACGCATCGAGAACTTCGTCGTGCCGCTTGCGGAGCACCCGGGCTGGACGAGACGGGTGTGGGAACGAGCGGCTGAAGAGGTGGCGGAAGGCCGTCAGGTGTTCGTCGTGTGCCCGGCAATCAGCGCAAAAGAGGTTGAAGCAGGGGATGAGCTCGGCAACGGCGGGCAGGATGCTGTGGCGTCCAACGCTGCCCAAGACGTTGCGTCTGTCGAGGCGGTGTTCGCATCCGCGCGGTCGAATCCGGTGCTTGACGGGCTTCGTATCGCCTCGCTGCACGGACGGATGTCGACAGACGAGAAAGACTCGGTCATGCGCGCGTTCGCCGCGGGCAATATCGATATTCTCGTGGCGACGACGGTGATCGAAGTCGGTGTCGACGTTCCCAACGCATCGGCGATGATCGTGCTCGACGCCGATCGATTCGGTGTCTCGCAACTTCACCAGCTGCGCGGAAGAGTCGGGCGAGGGGGTCATCCCGGCCTGTGTCTGTTCGTAACCAGAGCAGAGAAGGAGACGTTGGCGCGCGACCGGGTTGAAGCTGTCGCAGCAACCCTCGACGGATTCGCACTTGCGCAGATCGACCTCGAGCTTCGGCGGGAGGGTGACGTGCTTGGCAGCAACCAGTCTGGCGGTCGCTCGTCGCTGCGGTTGTTGCGCGTCGCATACGACGCCGAGTTGATCGCAGAGGCGCGGATGCTGGCGGCCGACGTGCTCGCTGGCGACCCGGATGCGCGTGCGCATCCGGCGCTGGCCGCTGCCATCGAGCGTCGGTTGGACGAGACGACCAAGGACTTCCTTGCCAAGAATTAGTCGACGCGTGAGGTTCGCAGATCCGCTACATGTGAGAAAGCCTTTGATAACAGATCGGTAACCGTTCTACGACTATTCTGGAAGTCTATGAACAGGATCGCCGTTGTCCCTGGATCGTTCGACCCGGTTACGCTGGGCCACCTCGATGTGATCGAGCGTGCTGCCGGCCTCTTCGACGAGGTGCACGTGCTCGTTGTTCACAACCCGGACAAGGCGGCGCTGTTGCCCATCGCGCAGCGTGTCGCACTGCTGGAGCAGTCCATTCGTGACGCTCGATTGCCAGAGAACATCACGGTGGCGTCGTGGAGTGTCGGACTGCTTGTCGACTACTGCACCGATGTCGGCGCACAGGTGCTTGTCAAAGGCATCCGCTCCCAGGTCGACGTCGCATACGAGACTCCCATGGCGATCGTGAATCGCAATCTTGCCGCCGTCGAGACGATCTTTCTTCTGCCGAACCCGGCGAATGCCCACGTTTCGAGCTCGCTGGTTCGCCAGGTGTCAGCTCTCGGCGGCGACGTGAGCCCGTATGTACCCCGAGCCGTCTACGAATATTTGCAGGAGACATGAACAGCTTTCCGACCCGGCAGCCAACCGACTCCTCCGTCAACGCCTACGACGGTGAAGAGGAGATGGCGCTCGATGAGCTCCAGCGTGCCGCGGCCGGAATCACAGCAAACGTCGAATCGGTCATCGACGGCAAGCATGAAGCCGTCGAGACCGCACTGACCGTGTTGCTCGCCGAAGGCCATCTGCTGATCGAAGACGTTCCAGGCGTCGGCAAGACGATGCTGGCGAAGTCGTTGGCGAAATCGGTTGACTGCAGCGTCAGCCGCATCCAATTCACGCCAGATCTGCTGCCGAGCGATGTCACGGGAGTTTCGGTTTACAACCAGGCAGAACGCCGGTTCGAGTTCAAGCCGGGGGCCGTCTTCGCCAACATCGTGATCGGCGACGAAATCAATCGTGCGAGTCCGAAGACACAATCGGCTCTACTCGAGTGCATGGAAGAGCGCCAGGTCACCGTCGACGGATCGACATATCGGCTCACAAGCCCGTTCATCGTCGTCGCAACGCAGAACCCGATCGAGATGGAGGGCACATACGCGCTCCCCGAGGCGCAGCGCGACCGCTTCATGGCGCGCATCGCCATGGGGTATCCGGATGAGGAATCCGAACTGGAGATGCTGCACGGGCGGGATACGACCAGCCCGCTTTCGCAGATCGGCGCCGTGGTGAGCACGGAGCAATTGCGATCGATGATGGCCACGGCACGAAGGGTCTTCGCGTCTGTTGCGGTCAAACAGTACGCGGTGGACATCGCCAGGGCTACCCGCGAAGACAGGGATCTGCGCCTGGGCGCCAGCCCGAGGGCCACGCTGCAGCTTGTGCGAGCGGCCAAATCCAAAGCGGCTCTTGACGGGCGAGACTTCGTGCTGCCTGACGACATCGACGCCCTGGTCGTGCCGGTGCTCGGTCATCGGCTGCTGCCGACCAGCCGGGCAATGGGTCAACACCACGAGAGCGCTCCGCTGATCGCGGAGATCATCGAGCGCATCGTTGCCGCGACTCCGGTGCCGAGCACGACGGCAACGACCTGAAACCATGACGAGCGTGTTGCGGCCCCGGCCAACGGTGCGCGGGTGGGTGATCGGGATCACCGGTGTTGCCGCCCTGGCCGCCGCAGCATGGCTTGGTCGCGTCGACCTGTTGATCGTCGGACTGACGCTGACGCTCCTGCCGCTTGCCGGCATGATCGCATTGGCTGTTGATCGTCCATGGCTGACCGTTTCGCGATCGTTTTCGCCGGAGATCGTCGCAACGGGCCAGGACGCCCAGGCAACGCTCGTGGTGCGCAACGAGGCATCGCGCGCAACGCCGGCGACCCTGTGGCGAGACGCCGTTCACACCGGCCTGACCGCCCCAGCGCCCGCGCCGCTTCCATGGCTGGCCGAACACGGCCGTGCGACGCGTTCACGGCCGGACACCACGACGCTGCGCTATCGGATCGGCACGCAGCACCGTGGCGTTTACGACGTCGGGCCGATGCTGTTGTCGCGCATCGATCCGTTCGGCCTTGCCGTCACGGAATACGCGGTAGGAACCTCAAGACCGCTCCTTGTGACGCCGCCTGTTGCGTTGCTGTCGCGAGGAGACCTCGACACGGCAACAAGCGACGGCACCGAGCAAGAACTGCTTCGCCACAGCATCCCGAGCGCTGACGAACTCATCGCACGCGAGTACCGCACAGGTGACCCGTTGCGCCGCGTTCACTGGCGTGCAACTGCCAGGCACGACAAGCTCATGGTGCGCCAGGAGGAACAGAGGAGCAACCCCAACGCGTGGATCGTGTTCGACACCGTGCGCGCTGCGCAGCACGATCGCAGAACCAACCATCCGCATTCGCGCAACCCGGTGTTCGAAGACGCGGTTTCGTTGGCGGCCTCGGTTGGAACGCATCTGCTCGACGAAGGTTTCCTGCTGAACGTGGTCGAGACGGGCCCGGCGCAGTTCACCGGTCGCACAGGCGCGGGCCGGAGCGGAACCGTCGGGTCGGCATCCGCTGCCTTCGATCTTCCCGGCGGTGACCAGCTGCTTCTGGCGAGTCTTGCTTCGGTGCGCCAGACCGAGCGCGAGGGCACGGACTACGTCGGAATCGTCGCAGACGCGCTGCGTCGCGGTGGACAGGCCGTGCCGATGTTCCTCATTCTCGCCGATGGCCAGTTGAATGACCTTGCCGCCCTCGCAACACTGCGCCATCAGTGCGAACCTGCCGTTGCGTTCCTATTCGGTCCAGCACAAGCGCTGGCAGAAGGCAGGCTGGCCGATGAGGGATGGACGTGCGTGCCTGTGGATGGCTTTGCCCGCCCTGAAGACATCTGGCGCGATGCGGCTCGACGACATTCGGCGGCGATACACGGTGGTTAGGTAGCATCGTGGTTAGCGTCGCTGCAGCACGTGCGCCAAGCAGTTCGCGGGTATCCCTTGGCGCAGGCAGGTGGCGGATGTCTGCTGCCCTGATTTTGCTCATGGTGGCGGCGAGCACCGGTTCGTTCGGCCTGATCAGCGGTGCCGAATGGTGGTTCGCCATGGTTGGCACCGCCTCGTTGATGATCGTGGTGGCTGCCGGGTTGCGTACAATCGGCACCGCTCGATGGCTGGTTCCCGTGCTCTGCAGCGCCGTGCTGCTCGGACTGCTGACCGTTGCGTTCGGCGGCGGCACCGGTATCGGCGGCGTTGTTCCGACCCCGGCGACCTTCGGCGGTTTCGGCGAACTTCTGATGCGGGCTCGGTTGTCCATCGAGCAGCAGGCGACGCCAGCACAGTCCTTGCCCGAGTTCCTGTTCCTGATCACTCTCGCCGCAGGTGTTGCCGCCATCCTGCTCGACGTGTGCAGCAACGTTGCCCGCGTGCCTGCGCTGTGCGCTGCCGTCGTCGGCGTTGTTCTGCTTGCGCCATCGCTGTTGCTGTCATCCGGTGTGTCTCCGCTGTCGCTCGTTGCGTGCATTGCCGCGTTCTTGTTCGTGCTCCGAACCGACACTCGAGAACGCAGACGTGGGTGGGGTGAAACCGGGGTCTCACTGTCCATCGCTGCTGCGACGACGGTCGTGGCCATGCTGATCGGCACGACCGCTCCAGGATTCGCGCAGGTCGGACGCCAAGGCATCCCGGATAGCGGTATCTCCATCGGGGGAGGCGTGAATCCGCTGATCGATCTCGGCCAGGATCTTCGCCGTCCAGTCGCGGTGCCCGTGCTTCAGTACACGACAACGGCCAAGACGCCGCCGTATTTGCGGATGACCTCACTCGACCAGTTCACCGGAACGATTTGGCGGCACAGGCCAGGCGAGACGAACCGGGTTCCATCCGACAACAGCATCGGCCCGCCCCCAGGCTTGTCGGACGTCATCAAGGCGACACATGTCAGAACGGCAATCCAGGTGCAGAACATGGAGAGCGGCTGGATTCCCGCTCCATACCCCGTGATCGGTGTTCACGGGTTGGCCGGGGAATGGAAATGGAACCCGAACGACCTCACGATCGCGGGAGTGGACGTGAGCACTCAAGGCCAGTCATACACGGCTGAGACCCTAGCGCTGGAACCGACGGTCCAACAGCTCGAGGATGCCGGATCTTTCGTCCCCCCATCGGTCTCGCGAGACCTGTTCATTCCGTTCGACGCCCCGAAGATCATCACCGATACCGCTAAGAAGGTCACAGCCGGCGCAACGAACGCATATGAAAAGGCGGTCGACCTGCAGAACTACTTCCAGTACGGCGGATTCAATTACTCGACCGTTGCGCCTGTGCGCAACTCGTACGACGGCGACAGCATGCAATCGATCGCGGCGTTCCTCAAGGTGAAGAGCGGGTACTGCGTGCACTTCGCATCCGCCATGGCCGTTATGGCCCGCACCCTCGGCATCCCGGCGCGCATCGCGATGGGCTATCTGCCGGGCTCTGTGACCGGAACCCGCGACAACAAGCCGCTGCTTCAGGTGACCTCTGACGAGCTTCACGCGTGGCCAGAGCTGTACTTCTCAGGTGTCGGCTGGGTTCCGTTCGAGCCGACCGTCAGCCGTGGAACGCTTCCGGCATATTCGATTCCGGGTGGCGATGTTGGCGCTGACCAGAGTTCGGCCGCGCCGGCTCCGCAGCGCACGAATGCGATCGCCCCGCCGACCGACCCGACGAACGCCGCGCCAGGTAGCGTGAACACCGCTGGCCAGGAGCTTGGATCGATCATCTCGACCGTCGCCGCGTTGCTGTTCGCCGTCGCACTCCTTTTGACGCCTGCCGGTGTGCGCAGGGGACTTCGGATGTCGCGGTTGCGCAAACTCGCTGACGAATGGGGTAGTCCGAGGCTGGCGTGGAAGGAGTTGCAGCAGACCGCGCGTGATCTGGGCATGGCCGTGGCCGATACAGAGACCCCGAGGAGTTTTGCTGGGCGGGTCGCAGGCGTGCTCGGTGAGGACGAAACAGCGATTTCTGCCTTGCAGTCGTTGTTGGAGGCGACAGAACGGGAGGAGTATGGCCGGCCGGGACACGGCATCGTCGATCCTGACCGGGCGGCCCAGTTGCTTGCCGTTCTGAAGGCAATGCTGCGCGAGGCCGGTCGCGGAGAGCGGATTCGCGCATTTCTGGTGCCCGTGTCGCTTCTTCCGACAACAACGGGAATCCTTCGTGGGAGGGCGCGACTCAGCGCATAACCGGATTCACCGCGTAGAATCTGGCACCGTGAACAGCAATAATCTGGGGCCGTATGTCATTGGTGTGCACGACCTGATCCACCGGCCAGGAGAGATGCGCGAGCAGACCGTTTCGGTGATCGCCCCGGAGAAGCTCGGTGAAGGTCTCGTGAGCGTGGCAGCGGGCGAACGTATCGACCTGGACCTGACTTTCGAGTCCATTCACGATGGAATCCTGGTCAGCGCTGACGCCTCGACAACCGCGACAGGCGTCTGCGGACGATGCCTGCGCGAGATCGCGCTACCCGTCCAAGTCGATTTTCAGGAACTTTTCGCGTATTCTTCTGAAGAAGCTTTTGACTTTGAGGTTCACGACGACCACGTGGATCTTGAACCTCTGGTCAGAGATGCGGTAGTTCTAGCACTGCCGTTTCAGCCGGTATGCCAGCCGGACTGTCCAGGACTCGATCCCGAGACAGGCGAACGGCTGGCGATTCAGCCGGAGCCTACATCTCGAGAAACCGCAGATCCGCGTTGGTCTGCGCTCGCGACTTATTACAGAGAAGAGAAATAGACATGGCTGTTCCCAAGCGGAAGAAGTCCCGCGCGAACACGCACGCTCGACGTTCGCAGTGGAAGGCTGAGGTCCCAACACTGGTCAAGACGGTCGAGAACGGCAAGGTCACATACAGCCTGCCGCACCGCGCGAAGGTCGTCGAGGACTCGGCTGGCACGCCGCTCTTCCTCGAATACAAGGGCCGTAAGGTCGCAGACGTCTAGTCTCACCACGGGTGTGTCCGTTGAGGCACTCCAGCGCAAGCTCGGCATCGAGATCGATGCCGAGCTTCTGGCGCTGGCCCTGACGCACCGTTCGTACGCATACGAGCACGGCGGAATTCCGACGAATGAGCGGCTTGAGTTCCTTGGCGATTCGATCCTCGGTCAAGCCGTCACGGTGATGCTGTACACCCAGCATCCGAACCTCGACGAGGGCGATCTCGCGAAGCGACGCGCGAGTCTGGTCAGTAGCGTTGCGCTGGCCGAGATCGCCAGGAGCATCGGTCTTGGTGAGCACGTTCGGCTCGGCAGGGGCGAAGCTCAGAGCGGCGGCGCCGAGAAGAGTTCGATTCTTGCCGACACGGTCGAGGCCATCATCGGTGCCGCGTACCTGAGTGCAGGGGGAGATGCTGCGACCGCACTGGTGCTCCGGCTGATCGCTCCGTTGCTCGGCGACCCGGACCGCTTCGGCGCTGCGATGGATCCGAAGACGTCGTTGCAGGAGGCCGCGTCGCACCGCGGTGCTCCTGCGCCATCGTATGTGGTCACCAACACGGGCCCGGATCACAACAAGCTGTTCCATGCGGTCGTGACGGTCGAGGGATTCGTGACGGCGAACGGCGAGGGCAGCAGCAAGAAACAGGCCGAGATGGCAGCCGCGCTCGACGCGTGGACGCAGTTGAATGCCAGAACTGCCTGAAGTCGAGGTTGTGCGTGCCGGACTTGAACCGGCGGTGCGCGGTGCAACGGTCACCGGAGTCGAGATCTTCGACGAGCGCTCGCTCAGGCGACATGATCGATCGCTTGGTGACTTTGCTTCCCTTGTGACCGGGCGGCGCATCGCGGGTGCTGCCCGCAGGGGCAAGTTTCTGTGGCTGCCGTTCGACGACGCTCCGCAGCCTTCGGCGCTTCTCGTGCACCTCGGCATGAGCGGGCAGGTGCTGCTGCGCGAGGCGGGTTCGGCGATCGATGGACCGGTGCGCATCCGGCTGCACATCGAGCATCCGCAGAACGGTGAGCTGGCCGTGCATTTCGTCGATCAACGCATCTTCGGCTCCATGAGCGTCGATGCCTTGCTGCCGACGACGGATGGCGCGGCCGGCGGGTACGGAGTGGATGCTGCGCGCGTGCCGAGCCGGGTGGCGCACATCGCGCGAGATCCGCTCGATCCTGCGTTCTCTGAAGCAACCTTTTTCGAACAGCTTCTGCGCAAGAAGACCGAGGTGAAGCGCGCCCTGCTTGACCAGACGCTGGTCAGCGGCATCGGAAACATCTATGCGGACGAGGCGCTGTGGGCTGCGCGCATCCACTACGCGCAGCCGACTGCGGCGTTGACGCGAGCGAGGGCGCGCACACTTCTCGCCGAGGTTCGAATGGTGCTTGCGAAAGCCCTTGCGGAGGGCGGCACCAGCTTCGACGCGCAATACGTGAACGTGAACGGGGCTTCCGGCTATTTCTCACACAGCCTCAACGCGTATGGCCAGCAGGGCAAACCGTGTCCGCGCTGCGGGCGGCCGTTGGTTCGCGCCGCGTTCATGAACCGGTCTTCACACTTCTGCGCGCACTGCCAGAAGCTTCGAGTCCGCGCGCGGTGATACGCTCGCGGGCATGGCTGAGAGCGAAAACCTGCCGCTCGCCGGGCGCTCTGCGCTAATCACCGGTGTTTCCCGCAGGCGCGGAATCGGATATGCGATCGCCACGCGGATGGCCGAGCTCGGCGCGAACGTGTTCATCCACCACTACGTGCCGCACGATGACGAGCAGCCGTCAGGCTCCGACGATCTCGACGCGGTGCGCGACGGCATCCGCTCTGCTCAGGCATCCGGTGCTCGATTCGGCGACATCAGCGCTGACCTTTCGGATGCTTCTGCGGCCGAGCGGGTGATTGCCGCTGCCGTCGCGGCTGTCGGACCCCTGCGCATCCTCGTCTGCAACCACGCCCGCAGCGGCGGTGACGGTTCGATCTTCGACATGACGGCGCAGCGGCTTGACGGCCACTGGCAGGTGAATGCTCGATCGACTCTGCTGCTGACCCGATACTTCGCAGAGCAGTTCTCCGGCGCGAGTGCGCCGAGCGTTCCGACAGACCCCGGGGTCAGGCAGCCGACGCAGTGGCCGTTCGACGAGTTCGCAACCGGTCGCGTGTTCTGGATGACCTCGGGTCAGATGGACGGTCCGATGCCTGGCGAGGTCGCATATTCCGCGAGCAAAGCCGTCCTTGCAGGCGTTACGCCGACCGTCGCAAGCGAGCTGCTGACGCGGGGGATCATCCTTAACACGATCAACCCAGGGCCGGTGAACACCGGGTACATGGATGCAGACACGGCTGACAGGCCGCTCGAGGCGCTGCAGGAGTATTTGCACAGCTCACCGTTCGGACGATTCGGGGCACCGACAGATCCCGCCAGGCTGATCGCGTGGCTCGCAACTGACGACGGGCGTTGGATCGTCGGTCAGGTGCTGACGACGGACGGCGGGTTTCGGCTCTAGTTCGATTCGGGCAGGGTCTTCTGCCAGTTGCCGATGAGGCCGCTCTCGCGGAAGCCCAGCGCCTGATTGATGGCCAGCATGTGGTCGTTCTCCCCGGCGTTCCAGGTGAGGATGCGCCGCGCAGCAGGAGTGATACGCGCCAATTCCCGCAGATTCGCCAGCTTCACGAGCATTCCGAGACGATGACCGCGATGCGGTGCGGCTACCAGAGTGTCGTGCTGCTCCACCTTGGCAGAGCCTGCAGGAACCGCCAGTGCCGTATACGCGGCCAGCTCTCCGGTCGCGGTGTGCACGGCGACCGTCGTCAGGTATGGCTCTCCGCGGTCTATCATGCGCTGGTCGTCC
>DATMTC010000388.1:0-10219 GCA_035565115.1 Microbacteriaceae bacterium
ACAGTCGGGGTCGTCGAGACTGCCGAGAGTCCGTGCCATCTCCGTCAGATCTGTCGGGCCATACCAGTCGATGAGACCGCGAGCCGCGGTATCCGGTTGCAACGCGACCAGCGCCGCGATCGTCGCGCCCGCCGACTCCCCCCACAGCACCAGCCGGTCGGCGTCGAAGCCGAACTCGTCGGCGTGCGCACGCAACCATCGGACGGCGGCGAGCGCGTCATCGGTCTGCGCGGGAAAGACTGCCTCGCCGCTGAGCCGGTAGTCGACTGATGCGAGCGCAAATCCCGCTGCCGCGATCCGGCCGAACGGGGCATCCGCTGCGGTCATCGACGGACAGAATATGCGGCGACTGCCCAGCCGCCAGCCGCCGCCGTGCAGGAACACGATCAGTGCTGCATCGCGCCGCGCCGGCAGATGTAGATCAAGGCTCAGCGGTCGAAAGCCCACCGGCTCCGCGTACACGAGGTCGCGGAGCACGGTGGGCGTGCGGGCGGGCGCCGGATCAGTCGTCAAGGAACTTGTAGTCCGGACGGAAAATGGTGCCGTACGTCTCTCCCGCGGCGCGCATCTGGTCGAACGACGGAGCGAAGAACTGGCTTGGTTCCGGAATGCCGGGCTCCAGCGTGGGCCGCCCCATTGCGTGAAAGAACCGGCCGAATCCGCCGCTGGATACCCCAAGGACCTTCGAGTCTGCCGCCTCGTTGCGGTACGCGTGGATGGTGTTCTTGGGTATGTACGCGAACGCACCAGCGGTCAGTACCCGGTCTTCCTTGAACTCCTGCTCATCGTCCATCCATAAGTGCACGGCGCCACTGACGACGTAAAAGATCTCATGCGTGTACGGATGAAGGTGCGCCGGAATGATATCGCCGACGTTGCCTTCACTCGTGAACACGTCGAACTGGCCGTCGGTCTCGTCGCCGGTCAGCAGGATGTCGAACATCGTGTCGAACACGATGCTCTTCTCGCCCTCGCCGGTGGCGAGATAGAAGGGCTTGGGTACTCCGGGCAGGATGCCGGCGTGCATGGGGTCGAGCTGGCGCTCTGCGGACTCCAGTGTCATTTCTCTCTTACCTCCGCGTAAGTTTGGTCCTTCCAGTGTCGGGGCCAAACCCGCTCCCGGCCAGTTCGAGATGCCTCACCATCATTAGGCTCGGGCTAAGATGACACCATGGATGTCCCAGTCCACGTGATCCACTACTTCTGCGTTCTCGCCGAAGAACTGCACTTCGGTCATGCCGCCGAGCGCTTGAGCATCACGCCGCCATCACTGAGTCAACAGATCAGCCGGCTTGAGCAGCAGCTCGGGATGAAGCTGTTCGACCGCAGCCCCCGCAACGTTGTGCTCACCGCCTACGGTCGCGAGTTGTTGCCTCTGGCACGCCGCATGCAGGACGACCATAACCAGATCCTGGACTGGGCGCGGTCAGTGCAACGCGACCGGGAGGCCCCCGTTCTGAAGGTCGGAATCGTCGCTGCTGGCGCAGGCACGCTCACGACCGCCGCAATCGCCGCCACGATGAACGCGGTCCCCAACGCGCACATCGAAATGAGGCGCCTCGGATTCTTCGATATCATCGATGACCTCGAGGCCGGGCGGGTGGACGTCGTGTTCGGGCCAGGCCCCATTCGGGTTCCCCCGCGAATACGTGTGGAGCCGCTCTGGCGCGAGCCTCGCATTCTCGTCACGCAGTCCGATCACCGTTTCGCTGACCGGGAGTCGATTTCGATCCTCGAGACCAACGACGAGGTCTTCGTCGCAGTAGCCGGCGGCCTTCCGGAAGTGGTCGACTGGTGGATCGTCGATCCCCGCCCCGACGGGACGCGCCCGAAGCGCGGACTTACGGCCGACAGCGTCGACGGGTTGTTCGAACTCGTTGCCGCGGGCGCTGGAGTCAATATCGCGGGTCAGTCGGCGGCACGGCAGTACCGCCGCGACGAGCTCGCCTTCATCCCGATCGACGACATCGAGCCCGCCACGATTCTGCTCTTCAGCATCGGTGACACGCAGAACCCGATGGTCAAGGCATTCCGCGAAACCGCGCAGGAGCTGTCGCCGCTGGTCGATCTGTCATTCCATTAATTCGCCTCCGGACTATCAACGGCCTTCGCCTCGGCACGTAGCGACTGCCATGCCCTGCGGCGACGCGCCTGCTCGTCGGGGTCGGGAACCGGTGAGGCCGCCATGAGGGTGCGGGTGTAGAGGGCTTTGGGGTTGCGCATCACGTCGGTTGTGGCGCCCTGCTCCACTATTCGTCCGCGGTTGAGGACGATGACGCGTTGGGCGAGGAATTCGACGACGGACATGTCGTGGGCGATGAAGAGGTAACCGAGATCTCTGCCGGAGCGCAAGTCGGCCAGCAGGTTGAGAACCTGAGCCTGCGTGGATAGGTCGAGCGCGCTGACAGCTTCGTCGCAGACCACAAGGCGCGGATTGGTGACCAGCGCTCGAGCTATGGCGATGCGCTGCCGCTGACCGCCCGAGAATTGGCGAGGATACCGTTCTTCCGACCCCGACGGCAGGTCGACGGCGGAAAGCACGTCCTGCATGCGCAGATCGCGCTCCGCACGAGCGATGCCGGCAATCCGGAGCGGTTCGGTGATGGCGTCGCCGATCGGGCGGCGCGGGTTAAGCGAGGAGAAGGGGTCTTGGAACACGGCGCGCAGTTCGCCCTGCAGTGAGCGGCGCGCCGCGGGTTTCGCGTGTGTAATGTCGCGGCCCTCAAACAGGATCTGCCCGTCTGTGACCGGTTGCAGGCCGAGGATGGCTCGTCCGATCGTCGTCTTACCGGAGCCTGACTCTCCGACGAGCCCCATCGTCTCGCCGCGGGCGATCGTGAACGACACGTCGTCGACGGCCGCGGGACCCTTCTTGTTGTAACGGATGGTGAGGTTGCGCACCTCCAGCAACGGTGTGGCCGCGGTATCCGCGACTTCCCGGGCCGGCTGCACCGTTGTCATCTCTCTCCTCCGACCGAGACAGGCTCTCGCCACTGGTCCGCTCGCCCCTGCACTTCGTCGCGTCGTACGCAGCGCACGCCGCCCGCGCCGATAGTGCGCGGAGCCAGCTCGATCGTGTTCAGGCACTCGTCGGTCGCGAAGCGGCAGCGCTGGGCGAACCGGCATCCGCGTGGCCAGGATGCAGGGAGCGGAACCTGCCCAGGAATCGACGCAAGCCTGGTCGTGCCTTCGAACTCGATGATTGCGTGCGGGTCGGCGGCGAGCAGCGCCATTGTGTACGGATGCTCTGGACGCATCAGCACGTCGCGCACGGTGCCGGTCTCGACGATCTGCCCGGCATACATCACCGACACGTCATCGCAGATGTCGGCGACGACACCGAGGTCGTGCGTGACAAGGATGATCGACATGCCGCGCTCGGCAATCAGGCCACGCAGCAGCGCAAGAATCTCGGCCTGAATTGTGACGTCCAGAGCGGTTGTGGGCTCATCGGCGATCAGCAAACGCGGTGACCCCGCCAGCGCCAACGCAATCGCGACGCGCTGCGCAATGCCACCAGAAATCTGGTGTGGGAAGCTCTTCAGCACGCGAGGTGCGTCGACGATGCCGACGTCTACGAGCAACTGCTCAGAGATGCGTTTCGCCTCGCCACCGCTGACGCGACGTAGCCGCTTGACGGCCGCGCCGAGTTGAGATGCGACAGTGAACATTGGGTCTAGGGCCCGGGACGGTTCCTGTGAGATGAAGGCGATGTCGTGCCCGCGCACTTTTTTGAGCGTCTTCTCATCGGCGCGGGCGAGGTCGATATCTCCCCATTGGACGCGTCCGGAGCGCACAGAGAGCCCCGGGGCGAGCAGCCCCATCAACGCGTAAGAGGTCACGCTCTTTCCGCAGCCGGACTCGCCCACGAGGCCCATGACCCTGCCCGGTTCGACGCGCATCGAAACGCCCGTCACAAGCGCGGGTCCGTCGTCGACGCCGATCACGAGGTCTTCGATGATGAGTTCTCCCGGTACGGCTGTTGTCGAACTCGATGGTGACGCCGCGGTCGCCGGGCGTGCGACAGCCAAACCGGGCACGGGCTTGAGCTTCTTCCGACGGATCGTCACCAATGGCGGCGGCGTCCCCTGGCCGCCGGAAAGCACGTCGGCCAACGAGTTCGCGGCGATGATCGTCAACGCGAGCACAAGTCCGGTGGGCACCATCATCCACGGCTGTTGAAAGATGAACTGCGCAGCGGACTGGATCATGCCGCCCCAGGTTGGTGCCGGCGGCTGCGGGCCGAGGCCGATGAAGGCCAGGCCCGCCTGCACCATGATGCCGACACCGAAGAAGATGACGAACTGCACAATCACGGTCGTGGCCATATTCGGCAACACATGACGGAAACTCACACTGAACGGTTTGACCCCGTCCACCGCCGCCGCCTCGATATACAACTGTTTCTGCAGCGACTTGGCCTGTCCGGTAAAGATCCGATACAAAGCTCCGAAGAACAGCACGCCGAACACGATCATCACCAGCAGCATGTTCTGGCCGACGGCCGTGATGAAGGCAAGAATGATAATCATCCCCGGCAGGGAGAGCACGATCTCGCTGATGCTGTTCATGACCGCCTCGGCGCGCCTGCTGCGCGCAGCCCAGAGGGTGAGGGGCACGGTAACAGCGACGGCGACGATCGGCGACACGACAGCGAGGCCCATCGTGGAGGCGGCGGCGGTCACGATTCGGGAGAGAAGATCACGCCCGAGTTGGTCGGTGCCCAAAAGGTGAGCGGCGGTTGGACCTTGAAGTACGGCGCCGAGGTCCTGTGTGAGAGGTCCGTAACGCAACCAGAGCGGCCCGGTGAGCGAGGCGATCACCAACCCCACCAGCCAGACCAGCGACAGGATCGCCGTCGGGGAGCGGAACGCTTTGGCGCTCAGTCCGCGGTGTGGTTTGCGGATGGTGAGAATCGCAGTGGTGGAGACCGTCATGATGCTCGCAGTTTCGGGTCGAGGGCGCGGTTGAGAAGCTCGAGAACGAGGTTGACCACCACGACGACAAGGGTGGCGACCAGCACCAGCGCCTGCACGAACGGCAGATCAGACGAACCGACGGATGCCTGCATGGCCTGGCCGATTCCGGGGAGAGCGAAAAGAAGCTCGATGACAACCGAGCCGCCGAAGAGAACGATGAACTGCACAACGATGCTCGCGAGAATGGGTAAGCTCGCTCCGCGCAGCGCGTGGACGTAGACGATGCTCCACGTCGGAGTGCCGACTGCGCGCAGGGTGCGGATGTGCTCCTGCGAGAGGGACTCAGCCATCGACGCGCGAGTCTGCCGCGCGATCACACCGGCCGAGGTGAGCGCAATCGTCAAAACGGGTAGCACCAGGGATCGGAACCACTGTTCCGGGTCTGAGCTGAACGGTGTGAATCCGGTGGCCGGGAGCATACGCAGTTGAACCGCGAAGACGTAAACGAGTATGACCCCCACCCAGAAGGCCGGCAGGGAGAGCAGGATGCCGCTGATCACCGTCACGACCCGGTCGGCCGCACCGCCGCGGACCGCGGCCAGCACCCCGAGAAGGATGCCGATGATCGCGCTCAGCAGCGTCCCGCCCACTGCCAAGGCCGCAGTCACCGGCAAACGCTGAGCCAAATCAGGGCCAAGGGCCCGACCGTCGATCAGCGAACTGCCAAGATCGCCGTGAAGCACCTGCCCGATCCAGTGGAAATACTGCTGCAACCACGGGTCATACCAACCGATCTTCGTGTTGTATGCCAAAATTTGCTCCGGCGTCGCCGACTGCCCCAAAGCCACACCACCCGGCGTGGAGCCGGACACATGCACCAGCACAAAAGCGACCCACGATGCGATAAGCAGGGTCAGCAACCCCAAGCCGATCCGCTTGGCCATGAAGATGAGCATCATCACTCCCCACTGAACCGGTGCCGACGGCTTCGTGCCGCCGGCACCAGAACCTCGATCAGGAAACTAGAACATCGATCAGGACGCCGGCTTGATGGAAGCAAGCAGCGGGTATGGGTCCGAACCGGGGAAGGTCAGCTTCGTCACCTTCTTCGTGTTGTAACCCCAGGGTGAAAGCGCTTCATACAGCGGGATCAGCCAGCCCGATTCCACAATGGCCTTATTCAGGTCAGCCAGCGCGGTTTTCTGCGCAGCCACGTCTGCCTTGGCTGCGGCGGCGGAGTATGCGCCAGCGGCGCCCTGGATGGCCGGGTTCTTCGCGTTGTGATAGTTCGCGAATCCGAACAGCACACCGAAGATGTTGCCTGCAGGGTTGTCCCAGGTGAGCGCGAGCGGCCCGCCGAGTGCGTTCGTTTGCACGGCCTTGAACTGCTGTTCGGTCGACGACGCGTTGGTGATCGTCACGGTCACGCCGATCGCTTTCCAGTAGGCCGCGAGCGCCTCGATATCGCGCTGGCTGCCCGGCGTAACGGTGAAATCGAAGGTGAAACCGTTGGCGTAGCCGGCTTCCGCGAGAAGCTTCTTGGCACCAACGGGGTCATACGCGAACTGCTTGTTGAGCGCAGGTAGGTAGCCCGGGCTTTTCGCGGGTAGCGCGTTGGTCGTCGGCACCTCACCCGGGTGTACGCCTTTGACATATTCCTTGCGGTTGATGGCCATCGACAGTGCCTGGTATACGCGCGGGTCCGACCATTGCGGGCCGGTCGCGCCAACCTTATCGAAGGCGATCAAGTTGAAGATGGTACCGCCGTTGGCGACGAGTTCGACACCGGCAGACGCGCCGGACGATTTCAGTTGTGCCTGCGTGTCTGCCGTGACCTCAGCCACGTCAGATTGGCCCGAAATCACAGAGTTCACTCGTGCCTGGGGGTCGACGATCGGAAGGAACTCATACGAGTTGAACGGGTAAGCCTTGGCCTGCGCATCGCCCTTCTTCTTCGTGAGCAGGTACTTATTGCCCTTCACGGTGCCGGATTTGTCGAGCACGAACGGGCCGGAGCCGTCGGGCTTGGTGTCCAGGCTCGACCGGTCGGCGACACCGCTGGCTCCAACAATCGCACCAGACGGGAAGGCGAGGTTGGCTTGGAAGGCTGGCTGCGCTGACGCGAACGTGAGAGTCACCGTGTGGTCGTCGACAACCGTGACATCTTTGATTTCCGTAGTCTGGCCCGCGCCGAATTGGGTATACGCGTTCAGTCCGAGCGCGCCGGCCTGGGAGCGGTAATCGAGGTTCTTCTTCACAAGATCGGCCGTCAGTTCGCTGCCGTCGGTGAACTTCACGTTCGTCTTCAGATCAAGTGTCATCTGAGTGTTGTCCGCGTTGTAGCTGAACTTCTTGACGAGATCTGGAACGGTCTTGCCGTCGTTGTTGAGCATGAAGAGTGAGTCGTACATCCCTTCAAAGAAGATGCGTTGGCCGGTGCTGTACCGTAGCGGGTCGTAACCATTGGGTGCCATATCGGCCTGAATTCCAATCGTCAGCTTCGACGTGTCAACGGCCGCGCCGCTGCCGCCACTTCCGCTGGACCCGGAACATGCGCTGAGCGTCAGCGCCGATATAGCAACAGCCGCGATGACCGCGGCGCTGCGTGCTGGGTGTGTGATGCGAAACATCCTGATCTCCTGTGATCGGTGGTGTGAGTCTTAGCTTCGGGTGTCGCTGCTCGAGTGCGGGTGACACGAGCTTGTCAACCAGCGTGAACCCCACAATGCCTTTTGGCCATTCGGATTCACTCAGTCAAGCGTTAGCGTGCGCCTAACGACCTCCTCGCTCTCGCTTTTCTCAGTGAAACATGCTTTCATTCAACGAACAACTATCGAGCGCATCGAAGGGCCAACAATGACGACCGAACGCTTTCCAGCGAACTTCCTCTGGGGAGTCGCCACCGCCGGCCACCAGAACGAGGGCGACAACGTAGACAGCGACACATGGTTTCTCGAGAACGTAACGCCGACCGTCTTCCAGGAGCGCTCGGGCAAGGCCGCGAACGGTTGGGAGCTGTGGGAATCCGACCTCGATCTCGTCGCCGGCATGGGGCTGAACGCCTACCGCTTCTCGGTCGAGTGGGCGCGGATCGAGCCCACGGAGGGCGAATTCTCAGAAGAAGCTCTGGCACACTACGAGGCGCTCGTCGACGGATGCCGCGCTCGCGGCATCGCGCCGATCGTAACCTTCAACCACTTCACCTCACCGCACTGGTTCGCAAAGCGTGGCGCCTGGCTCGACGCGGAAGCACCCGAGCTGTTCGGCCGATACTGCGGTGCCGTGATGGACCGCTTCGGCGACCGAATAGAGCTCGCCATCACCTTCAACGAACCGGACCTGTCCGAGATGCTCACCTGGGCGGGTTTGCCCGCGTTCATCGTCGATCGGGAGCGCGAGACCCTCGAAGCCGCTAGCCGTGAATCGGGTGTCGAGCGCTATCGCGCGGGGAACGTGATGCTGCGCGAGGATTTCGCCGGCATGCGCGCAGGCATGACCGCGGCGCACGTCGCTGCGACGTCGAGCATCAAGGTACGCCGTCCCGAATTGCCCGTTGGGCTCTCCCTCGCAATGTGCGACGACGTAGCTGCGCCCGGCGGCGAAGCTGTGCGCGACCGCAAGCGCGCCGAGGTTTACGACTATTGGCTACGGCTCGCCTCCGTCGACGACTTCGTCGGCGTGCAGAACTACGAGCGTCTGTACTACGGACCGGACGGGCTCCTCGCCGCGGACGACAGTGCCACGCTCAACGGCATGGGCACACCGGTCGACCCCGACTCTCTACGCGGCGCCGTCGAGTACGCGCACGCGGTGAGCGGCGTGCCCATCCTCGTGAGCGAGCACGGCGTCAGCACGCCGGATGACAGCATCCGAGCCGACTTCATCGAGCCGTCGCTAGATGGTCTCGCCGAGGCGATGCATGCCGGAGTACCCGTGCTCGGATACTGCCACTGGACCCTCATGGACAACTTCGAGTGGATCTTCGGTTACGGCCCGAAGCTGGGACTGCACGAGGTCGATCGCGCGACTTTCGAGCGCACCGCGAAGCCGAGTGCAGGCGTCTATGCCGGGCTGGTCCGACGCTTCACGGCCTGACCCGCATCGAACCGAGATTGAGGAAGATCGACGATGACTGGTGCCACACAGCCAGAAATCCGCGGCGCCGAGGGCGCCGAGCCCCGCGGCTATGACGGATTCGGGGGTGTGGTTTCCCCGCGATCATCCGAGTCGCAGCCGTGGTGGCCGCGGCGCCGCACGCCCCAGCACGAGGCGCCGAACGTGATCGTGATGCTGGTCGACGACATGGGCTTCAGCGATGTGCAGCCGTTCGGAAGCGAGATCGCGACGCCAGCGATCCAAGCGCTATCGGATGAGGGCTATCGGTTCTCGAACTTCCGAGTGACGCCGCTGTGCGCGCCATCGCGCGCGGCGCTGCTCACCGGCGCGAACCCGCACCGGGCGGGATTCGGCATGGTTCCACACGTCGATCCTGGCTACCCGGGCATGAGTATGGTGCTGCCGGACGGCATGCCCACGATGGCGGAGTCGTTCCGTGAGGGCGGCTATGCGACGTTCATGGTGGGCAAGTGGCATCTGACTCGTGAGGCCGAGATGCACGACGCCGCGGATAAGATGACGTGGCCCCTGCAGAAGGGCTTCGACCGCTACTTCGGGTCGATGGATGGGTTCACGACGCTCTACCACCCGCACCGGATCGTGCGCGACAACTCGCCTGTCACCGAACAGTTCGACGACGACGAGTACCTCACCGATCGCCTCACCGACGAGGCGCTCGGAATGATCGACGCTCACCATACCGGCGGTGAACGTCAGCCCTTCTTCCTCTACTTCGCTCACCACGCCGTGCACGGGCCGGTGCAGGCGAAGCTCGACAAGATCACGACCAACAACGGAAAGTACGCCGAGGGTTGGGACCGCGTGCGCGCCGAGCGTTTCCAGCGTCAACTCGACACCGCTCTGCTGCCGGAAGGCACGGAACTCTCGGCATCCGGAATCGATCAGACCGACGGCGTACCCGCATGGTCCGATCTCGACGACGAGCAGCGTGAGCTCTACGCGCGCCATATGGAAGTGTATGCGGCGGCGATCTCCTCCATCGACGAGAGCGTCGAGCGGGTCGTCGCGCATCTCAAGGAGATCGGCGAGTACGAGAACACGATCTTCGTCTTCACGTCCGACAACGGTGGCACCGGCGAGGGCGGAGTGGAGGGCACCCGCAGCTATTTCAGCCGCTTCACTTCGATCCCGATGATGCCCGCCGATTGGGTCGCCGACGTGCC
>DATMTC010000389.1:0-10218 GCA_035565115.1 Microbacteriaceae bacterium
AGCGTCGACCGGCTATCGTTCACAGCGCAGGAGCGCGTAGCGTTCTCGGCAGAGCCGCACGTGCGAGCGCCGTCGTAATGAGAGAAGGTCGCCGATGGTCACCGTCAATTCGTTTCCGCAAGGCACGCCCATCTGGGTGGACTTGCAGAGCACGAACGCAGCCGAGGCCGCTGCCTTCTACCGCGCTCTGCTTGGCTGGGATATCAGCGAGCCAACGGAGCGAAGTGGCGGATACCGGTTTGCATCCATCGGCGGTGTGCCGGTCTGCGCGATCGGCAACCTCCCGCCCGCCCTTGCCGAGAAGGGGGCGATTCCGACCTGGACCACCTATCTGAGCGTCGAAGACGCGGATGCCGCTGCCGCTGCGATCCAGGAGGTCGGCGGAACCGTGTTGCTTCCGCCCGGGGAGCTGAACACGGGCGTGCGCCTGTTGATGGCAACGGATGTCACGGGGGCGGTTGTCGGACTCTGGCAGGACGCCGGAGCGCACGCGTCGTGGCTTCGACATGAGCCTGGGGCAGTCGATTGGTTCGAGTTGCTGAGTGACGATGTCGATGGTGCTGTCGGCTTCTATGAGTCAGTGCTTGGCGCATCCGTCACCCAGATGAAGCTGGGGGAGTCCGACTACCAGATGCTCACCTCTGCTGGCGGCGAGTTCGCCGGTGTCGCGGCATCCGATGTCGCTGGGCTGCCGAGCCACTGGCGGGTGTACTTCGCGGTGACTGACTTGACCGACAGTGTGAAGTTGGTGAAAAAACTTGGCGGCCGCGTGCTGACGAAACCGGTGTCGGCAGCCGGCGTGGGGTCCTGGGCAGCGGTCGCCGACCCGCAAGGGGCAGTGTTTTCGCTGCTTCAAGCAGAGCAGGGTACCGAAGCTGAATCGTGAGCTTGTGCGTGGTTCACGCGCGATCGGCATGGTCTTCGAGTAGTCTCGCAAACGTGTTCACGCCAACGCAGCTTCAGAATGACCCGCTCCTCGGCGGTGGCGATGAGATCGTCGCTGACCTGGGCCGCAGCCTGCGCTGGGCCGCGCTCGGCTACGGATTCGTCGGAATTGTCGCGGCCTGGTTCGTCGCCGCGATCGTCGGGCTCGGGCTCGGCATCAGCGTGTCGTACGCGTGGGCAGCAGCGGTCACAATCGTCATCGTCGCCGTTGTTGTCTGGTATTTGACGATGGTCGAACGCGTTTATCGCACGACCGCCAGCTACGTGCAAAGCAGGACCCCCCGAGCACTCGCGGCGCTCGATCGCGAGTCGGTCGTCGGCCTTCGTGGCGAGATCGGCAAATGGGTCGGCGTTGCCATCGGGGGACTGGTGGTCGTCTCGTTCGTCGCGGCCGTCGTCGTTTCGGCTGCGGGTGCCGTCAACGTCGGCTGGCCGTGGTTCTTCGTCGGTGTTGCATTGGCGCTTGCGTATGCGTTCGGCTATTTCGCGTTGCACGTGCACCTGACCGAGAAGGCGAGAGACGCCGCCGTCGTCACCGCTGACGAGCCGGTCTGAAACGTAGAATGGGCCGATGAGGGACGAGCGCCGCCTCTCCGATGACGAGCAGGAACTCTGGGACTCGTTCTTCGTGATGCGCAGCAGGCTCGACAAAGCCCTCGATCTCGAACTCGCCGGCGACTATGGCGTGTCGATCTCTGAGCTCGAGGTACTCGTCGCATTGCTGCGCGTGCCTGATCGACGTATGCGTGTCAAAGAACTGGCCTCGGTGCTCGGCTGGGAGAAGAGCAGGGTCTCCCACCAGGTGACGCGCATGGTGCGCCGCGGTCTGGTTGAACGCGAGGCGTGCCCTGGCGACGCGCGAGCTACGAACATCCATCTGACCTCGAACGGGCGACGAATCATCGTCAAGGCGATGCCGGGCCACGTTGCCACGATCCGCAAGCTGTTCATGACACCGCTTGACGAGAAACAGCGCAACGTGCTTCTGGACGTCAGCCGCGTGGTCACCCGCGCGATCGACCAATCCGGGTTGGTCGAATAGCTCAAACACCGTCGCAAATTCATTCGGTTTAGCGGGAATGGATGACGCGTCACCGAAGTTGAGGGAACGGTGACGCGTCACCAACATAGGCGCGTGCGCATTCAACATCCGTGAAGGGAATCGCAATGACATCCATCGCCATCATCATCGGCAGCACGCGACCAGGGCGCAACGGCGAAGCCGTAGCACGTTGGGTCTACGAGAATGCAGCCGAACGCGCTGACGCCGATTATGAACTCGTCGACCTCAAGGACTTTCCGCTGCCGCACCTCGACGAAGCTGCACCGGCGGCGATGGGGCAGTACGCCAACGAACACACCAAGAAATGGGCTGCGAAGATCGCACAGTTCGACGGCTACATTTTCGTGACACCCGAGTACAACCACAGCACATCGGCAGCGCTGAAGAACGCGATCGACTACCTGTTCGCCGAGTGGACGAACAAAGCGGCCGGCTTCGTCAGCTACGGCGTATACGGCGGATCCCGCGCCGTCGAGCATCTGCGTCTTGTGCTGTCCCAGCTGCAGGTGGCAACCGTCAGCAATCACGTCGGGCTGAACCTGGCCACCGACTTCGAGAACCACACCACGTTCGCACCTGCTCAGCACCAAACAGCAGCGCTTGCAGGCGTGTTCGACCAGGTCGAACTGTGGTCGAAGGCACTCGAGCAGGTTCGGTACGGTGTCGACGAGGCTGAGCAGGCCGCATAGGCACGTGTGGCCCGACGAGCACCGCCGACGGTGCCTGTGGGTTCTGCTAAACTCTTGAGGTTGCCGTCGAACGGCCGCGGATAAAGAGAGCTCAGGCATCAGGCCACGGGCACCGCGCAACGAGAGAAAAGGGGATCACATCTATGGCACTTGAAGCAGATGTCAAGAAGGCGATCATCGAAGAGTACGCAACGCACCCAGGTGACACCGGATCCCCCGAGGTTCAGGTGGCAATCCTGACCAAGCGGATCAAGGATCTGACCGAGCACCTCAAAGAGCACAAGCACGACCACCACTCACGTCGTGGCCTGCTTCTGCTTGTGGGTCAGCGCCGCCGCCTGCTGGGTTACCTGCAGGAGATCGACATCAGCCGTTACCGCTCGTTGATCGAGCGCCTCGGACTGCGTCGATAACACTCTTCGTTCGACAACGCGAACTTCTTACCGGCGGGCCGTCACCTCTGAGGTGGCGGCCCGCCCGTGTTTGTCTGCCAGACATCACCGTTACCGTTGACAGATGACCATCGCTCGTAAACCGCTCTGGCGCTGGGACCCGTTCTGGTACATCGTCGTGTTCCTGCTGCTGGTCGTCGCGAATCTGTTCCAAGCGGCGCAGTTGACGCTCGCGTTCGGCATCGCACTCGGCGTTCTCATCGCCGTGGCGTGTGTGGTCGTCGCCGCGTTGATCGTGTCCCTTGTGCGCGGTCCAGGCAATCCAGACTCGTCTGGGAACCTCAGCACACTCGACGGCCTGGAACTGATCGACGCAGCACAGACGGATGCAGCACAGACGGATGCAGCACAGACGGATGCGCCAAAGACCGCGGTGGCACACACCGCGGTGGCACACACCGCGAAGCGTCAGAGCGCCATCGATGCTGCCGGCGCGTTCGGCGGCGAGAATATCCACGCCGTCCTCGTGCCAGGTGCCACACGATGGTTCGGCCGCCGCTTTCGGGTGAGCGTGCAGTTGGTGGCAGGCGGACGCATCTTCCATGCCGGATTTCTGCCTGCGGAACTCGATGCACAGTGGAACCAGTTGCTCATGCCGCTGCGCAGACGCAACGCGTACCTGCGCGTACCCGCCAGCATCCAGGGACACTCGCGGCCATATGCTGTCAGTCTCGACCTCAGTGGCGCGTTTCCCGCCGTCGACATAGCCAACGCGCAGCAGGCATCCAGTTAGCTGCCGGATGATTGCAGCATGTTCCGGCGCCACCCGATCCTCAGCACGCTGACAGTCGTGTACCTCGGGATCGTCGCCTGGGTGACGCTTGGACCGCAACCGTTCGACGAGCACAGCGGCGGTTGGATCTACCGGATGCTCGACGTGTTCCAGGCGCACAACGTGACGAGTTGGATCACATACGACCGGCTCGAATTCATCAGCAATGTCGGCATGTTCGTGCCGATCGGCCTGTTCTTCCTGCTGCTGCTCGGCCGTCGATTCTGGTGGCTTGCCATTCTGATCGGTTGCGCGATGACCGTCGGCATCGAAACCGCGCAACTGTTCATCCCTGGTCGTGTCTCCGATGTGCGCGACGTGATCTCGAACTCGACCGGCGCATTCGTCGGTGTCATCGCCGGGTTGATCCTGACAGCACCGAAGGCGCGGCGGCTGCGCGTGCAGGCGAGGGCTGCGGCATCCGCACGTTAGCGATTCTCAGGTCAGGATGCCTGACCGGTCGTCGCTGTCGACAAGATCCAGAAGCGCAGCAACCGCAGGCGAGTGCGACGTCGCAGCCGCACTGATCGCCGTCATCGTCCAGGTGAGCGTTGGATCAACAAGTGGACGGACTGCGACACCGGGTATCGTGATCGGCGCGGCGACGGGAATGATGGCGATGCCGAGACCAGCCGCGACAAATCGGGGCACAGCCGTCAGATCGCTCAATTCCGTTGCAACGGCTCTCGGCATGCCCTTGGCGCTGAACGCCCGATCGAGCACCACGCGATTTCCGTATCCGCGTGGGGTATCGATTTGCCGGCGGCCGGCGACCTCGGCAAGCGAGACGGTCGTTTTCGTCGCCAGTTCGTCATCGTCGCGCATGACAACGACGAAATCTGCCTGAGCCAGCGGGTGGACGCTGAGCCCTGGCAGGTCGGCGGGCGCGAATCCGGTGAACGCAACGTCTAGCCGGCCGCGGCGCACGTCGTCTGCCAGCCCGCTCGAACCGGTCGGCGACACGCTCAGCGACAGATCGACAAGTGGATATCGCTTGTGGAAGGTGCCGAAGAGGTCGGCGAGGTAGTCGGTCTCGAGATTGGTGAGGATTCCGACCCGCACGCGACCGCGCAGGCCTGCGGCCGAATCGGACGCGCTCGATCGCAATCGGTCGACGCCGCTCAGCACTGCTCGTGCCTCTGGGAGCAATCGTTCGGCTGCCTGGGTGAGTTCGACGCGCCTTGTCGAGCGTGCGAAAAGGGTTGTGCCGAGTTCCGATTCGAGTGCGCGGATGCCAGCGGAGACCGTCGACTGTGTTGCGAACAGGCGGTGCGCTGCCCGCGTGAAGTTCAGTTCCTCGGCAACGGCCACGAACAATTCGAGTTGGCGCGTCTCCATGTCGCAATTATCGCACCTCGCAATGAATGCCATCGGGAATATTCGTTGGACACGATGTATCCGTGCGCGGATCATTGATTTGTGACCGAAACAGCATCCATGCCAGTACAGAACGCGAGCCTCGTGACTCACCGGAAGCTATCCCACGGAACAGGCTTCTGGGTGGTTGCCATCGCCTTCATTGTTTCCATGGCGTTCTGCACGGTACCGACCCCGTTGTATCCGCTCTACCAGCAGCGTGACGGTTTCGCGACCTCCATGATCACCGTGATCTTCGCGGCATACGCCGTCGGGGTCATGGCCAGCCTGTATCTCGCCGGCCACATCAGTGATTGGCTGGGCCGCCGCAGGGTGATTCTGGCGTCTGTTCTCATCGAAGCGCTGTCTGCAGTCATCTTCCTGGTCTGGAACGATCCGGCGGGCTTGATCGTCGCGCGATTGATCTCGGGCATCGGAGTTGGGGCGCTGACCGCCACGGCAACCGCTCACCTCTCCGAACTGCGTGCCGTCGCGCGGCCAGCCGAGAACGGTGAACGAGCAAACATCATCGCAACAGTGGTGAACACGGGAGGGTTGGCGCTCGGCCCGATCATCGGCGGAGCACTGGCACAGTACGTCGTGGGGCCGTTGGTGGTGCCGTATCTGGTCTTCTTGGGGCTGTTGATCCTGTGCGCGATCGGCGTCGCGTTCGTGCCTGAGACCGTGGAGCGTGCCGAAGAGCGGCCGGCGTACCGGCCTCAGCGCGTGTCGTTGCCGCCGGACGCCCGCGGAAGCTTCTTTGCAGCGGCAGTGGGTGCAGCAGCGGCGTTCTCGGTGTTCGGCGTGTTCACGGCACTGACCGCGACGTTCGTCTCTGGCACGTTGCATGTCACCTCGCACGTCGCTGCCGGCTCCATCGTCTTCGGCGTGATGGGCGCTGCGGCGGCGGCACAGATTGTGTTCGGCAGCACGGCGCCACGCCTCAAGTTGCAGATCGGTATCGTGATGATGGCCGTTGGGTTGCTCGGGATCGCCGCTGCAAGCCTGCTGCTGTCCATCGAGCTCTTCGTGGTCGCCGGGATTGCCTCTGGAGCAGGCGTTGGCCTTGTCTTCGGCTCGGCGATCGGTGTTGCTGCTTCGCTGGCACCTGCCCACCGGCGTGGCGAGGTGCTCGCCGGAATGTTCCTGTGGGCTTATGCCGGTCTGACGGTTCCGGTTGTCGCGGTGGGCATCGCGCTGTCGTTTTTCGGTGCGCAAGATGTGATGATCGTGTTCTCGTTCGCCGTGCTATTGATCGTGCTCGGCTCGGGCTTCGCCATGCTGAAGCGGCGCTGAACCACGCGTTCGTGCAGACGATCGTGCAGAGTTGAACCGTGGGATCCGATCAGACGTACGTGAAGCAGCAGTCGGGGCGGCCAGACGTGTTCTATGAGGCGGAGGCCGCTGGACTGCGCTGGCTTGCGGCCGCTGGCGGCGCGCGTGTTGTCAATGTGCTCGCAGTCGAACCAGGGCGCATTGAGCTCGAACGGGTGCACGAGACGCGGCCGTCGGTGGATGCTGCGCGGCAGTTCGGCGCAGCCCTGGCGCGAACCCACTCGGCGGGCGCAGCAGCATTCGGTGCTCGCCCGGACGGCTGGGACGGCCCGATCTACATCGGCAGACGGCCGCTTCCGGTCGCTGACGAACCGAGTTGGGGAGTGTTCTACGCCAGAGACCGGGTGTTGCCGTATCTCGAGATCGCCATCGATGCAGGAAGTGTCAAGCAGGGCGAGTCCGACGACATCCGCCAAGCGTGCGACCTGATCGCAGCTGGTGCGTTCGATGACGACGAGCCGCCAGCGCGCATCCACGGCGACCTGTGGAACGGCAACGTGCTCTGGTCGCCAGGAGGCGTTGTGCTGATCGATCCGGCAGCGCACGGCGGTCATCGCGAGACCGACCTCGCCATGTTGTCCCTTTTCGGATGCCCGTACCTCCCGGACATCCTCGCGGCATACGAAGCGGCACACCCTTTGCGTGATGGCTGGCGTGATCGGGTGCCGTTGCATCAGCTGCATCCGCTTGCGGTGCATGCAGCGTCGTACGGACGCTCATACGGAGTTGCTCTGCACGACGCGGCGTTGGCGGTACTGAGGCTCGCATAGGGTGCTCTGCTAGGATCGATGAGGTTAACTGAAAAAGTTGTTCAGTACCGTTCGGAGCAGGCTGGCAGGAAGCTGGTCCTCGGTGGTGGTATCCGGAACGCATGCGTCCGTGTTCTTCTACTGGTGGCCAGCACAAGCTGAGTGGCTTAGTTCTGCCTGTTCCCCTGCTCCGTTGCACGCGTCGTGTCCACAGGATCCATACGGGATCCCGGATGCGACACAAAACAAAGGAGAAGAGACCTCAATGGAAGGTCCAGAAATCAAATTCGCCGAAGCCGTTCTCGATAACGGCAAGTTCGGCACGCGCACGGTCCGGTTCGAAACCGGCCGCCTCGCGCAGCAAGCACAGGGCGCCGTAGCGGCGTACCTTGACGAAGACACGATGCTGCTTTCCGCAACCAGCGCAGGCAAGCATCCGAAAGACAACTTCGACTTCTTCCCGCTGACGGTCGATGTCGAAGAGCGTTCGTATGCGGCAGGCAAGATCCCCGGGTCGTTCTTCCGTCGTGAAGGCCGCCCGTCGACCGAGGCCATCCTGGTCTGCCGTCTGATCGACCGTCCGCTGCGCCCATCATTCGTCGAGGGACTGCGCAACGAGGTTCAGATCGTCATCACCGTGCTGTCGATCGCCCCTGGTGAGTTCTACGACGCGCTCGCGATCAACGCGGCATCCGCTTCGACGCAGATCTCAGGTCTGCCGTTCTCTGGTCCGATCGCCGGTGTGCGCCTTGCACTGATCCCGGGCTACGGTAGCGAAGCTGACCAGTGGATCGCGTTCCCGACTGCATCGCAGCTCGAGGAGGCCGTGTTCGACATCACGGTCGCCGGCCGTGTCATCACGGATGCGAACGGTCAGGAAGACGTCGCGATCATGATGGTCGAAGCCGAGGCGACCGAGCATAGCTGGAACCTGATCAAGGCCGGCGCAACGAAGCCGAGCGAAGAGGTCGTCGCACAGGGGCTCGAGGCGGCAAAGCCGTTCCTCAAGCAGCTGGTCGGCGCCCAGAACGTGATGGCGCAGCAGGCATCGAAGGCCATCGCGGACTACCCGGTGTTCCTGCCGTACTCGAAAGAGGCATATGACAACGTGGCGGGCCTGGCATACGACGAACTGGTGAACATCTACCAGATCGCCGACAAGATCGAGCGTCAGAACGCCGACGACGCGCTCAAGGAGCGCACGAAGGCCGCCATCGCCGAGAAGGTCGAAGCGGGCGCGCTGGATGCCGAGATCCTCACGCAGTTCTCCGGAGCTTACAAGGCCGTCACGAAGGTGGTCGTTCGCGGCCGAATCCTGCGCGAAGGTGTGCGTATCGATGGTCGTGGGCTTGCTGACATCCGCCCGCTCGACGCTGAGGTGCAGGTCATCCCGCGCGTGCACGGATCGGCGATCTTCCAGCGCGGCGAGACCCAGATTCTGGGTGTCACCACGCTGAACATGCTCAAGATGGAGCAGCAGATCGACTCGCTTTCGCCGATCACGAAGAAGCGCTACCTGCACCACTACAACTTCCCGCCGTATTCCACAGGCGAGACCGGTCGAGTGGGCAGCCCGAAGCGTCGCGAGATCGGGCACGGCTTCCTGGCCGAGCGCGCACTCGTGCCTGTACTGCCGAGCCGCGAGGAATTCCCGTACGCGATCCGTCAGGTCTCCGAGGCCCTCGGCTCCAACGGTTCGACCTCGATGGGTTCTGTGTGTGCTTCGACCCTGTCGCTGCTGAACGCCGGTGTGCCGCTGCGCGCACCTGTCGCCGGCATCGCCATGGGCCTGGTCTCAGACACGGTTGACGGCGAGACGCGCTACGCGGCTCTGACCGACATCCTTGGCGCTGAGGATGCCCTCGGCGACATGGACTTCAAGGTTGCTGGCACGAGCGAGTTCGTCACCGCCATTCAGCTGGACACCAAGCTTGACGGCATCCCGTCGTCGGTGCTTGCTGGTGCGCTGCAGCAGGCGAAGGATGCTCGCACGACCATCCTGAGCGTTCTCAACGCGGCAATCGACCAGCCGGATGAGATGGCACCGACCGCGCCTCGCGTGATCTCGGTCAACATCCCGGTCGACAAGATCGGTGAGTTGATCGGCCCGAAGGGCAAGACGATCAACGCGATCCAGGACGAGACCGGCGCTGACATCTCGATCGAGGAAGACGGCACCGTGTACATCGGCGCCGTCGACGGTCCTTCGGCTGAGGCTGCGCGTGCGCAGGTCAACGCCATCGCGAACCCGACGAACCCAGAGGTCGGCGAACAGTTCCTCGGGACCGTCGTCAAGATCGCCACGTTCGGTGCGTTCATCTCGCTGCTTCCTGGCAAGGATGGACTGCTGCACATCTCTGAGGTGCGCAAGCTCGCCGGCGGCAAGCGTGTTGAGAACGTCGAAGACGTGCTCGGCGTTGGTCAGAAGATCCTGGTGGAAATCACCAAGATCGACGACCGCGGCAAGCTCTCGCTGCAGCCCGTGCTGGCCGATGAGGCCGACACACACGGCAGCGACGCGCACTCGGCCGGTCCGGTTGACCCGGCAGAGGGCGCTGAGGTTCCCGTAGCCGAGTAGTCATTTCCGGTGATCGACTAGGCCGCTCGCGGCCGTATCGAGATCCCCGCCCGGATGCCCGTCCCACTTCAGGTGGGGCGGGCATCCGTTGTTCGGTGCGTGTTCACGTGCGTTCCAATCCCGATTCAGCGATCTTGCCCACTTCACGGGGTCATATTCACTGAAACGGGATTGGAACGCAGCATCTGGCGACCGTGACCGGTGACCGTGCGGAGGCGTGCGTGCCCGGGCCGTGAGTCAGGGGCGCGCAGGCCGCTGGGCAGCGCGCTGAGTGCGCGC
>DATMTC010000390.1:0-1536 GCA_035565115.1 Microbacteriaceae bacterium
GCTCGACCTCGAGATCGCCCACGGCGAGTGGGAGCGCACCGGACTCGACCCGCGCGTGCTGGCCAGCATCGTCGTCGATGCGGCGGATGGCTCGCGCGTGATCGCAGGAACGGGCACCGATCTGCTCGTAGCAGCCAGCACCGTGGTCGTCGAGCAACCGTTCTACCTTGAACGACAGGATCTGACGCCGCGCGAGAGGCAATTCACCCCGACCACCGGCCTGCTGGTTCTGGATGCGGCAGACGACCCGGCCGGCCCGAGCACTCCCCCGTCGCACGTCAACGTCGACCCTGCCCCGCCCATCCGCGTCGTGCAGACGATCGACGCGCGCCCAGCTGCATCCGACGAAGCTGCATCCGACGAAGTTGCCCTGACGGCAGGCACCGCACGGCTGTGGGATGTCGGCGTCAACGTTGCCGGTCGCAGCCGCGTCGTCATCCGCTCTGCGGTTGAAGCGGGCACCGTGGTGCGGGTTGTGCACGGCGAGCACATCGACGACGGTCACGTTGACACCACCAATCTGTCGATGCCGTATGACGAGGGTCGCACGCGCCAGTCAGTCGAATACATCCTGCCCGCCACGGATGCTGCTGGCACCATCACGCTCGAACCGCGGTTCTGCTCTCACGGCTTTCGCTATGTCGACGTGATCGGACTTCCCCCGGGCGCGATCATCTCCGTGCAGGCGGCGGTTTTGCACACCGACCTTCGCCAGATCAGCCAGCTGACGACCGACGACGCGCAGGTCAACGCACTCACCGCCGCAGCAGGTCGCACCCTGCTGAACAATGTGCACGGCATTCCAGAGGACTGCCCGACTCGAGAGCAATCGGGGTGGACGGGCGACACTGCCAGCGTCAGCGAGTTCGAGTTCTCGGCATTCGACATGCAGACTTTCTTCGCCAAGTGGATCGACGACCTGCTCACCAGCCAGCAGCCGAGCGGATGGATCCCCGCGATCGCCCCTGACCTGCGTCCCGAGAAAGTGCCGGCCGATCCGGTATGGGGTGGTGCGCTGCAGCGCGTGCTGTGGGGGCACTGGCTGCACTACGGCGACCGCGAGCTCGTGCAGCGCTGCCTGCCTGCCCTGCGCCGCTGGGCCGACTTTCAATTGGGCTGCCGAACCCAGGATGGCGTTGTCGGCAACTCTCCGATCAGCTATGGGCACGACTGGCTCGCACTCGAGGAGACCCCGCCAGAGTTGCACCACACGGCGGCCACGATCGATTCGCTCACCATCCTTGAGCAGTTCGAGCGAGAACTGGGCGACCCGGATGCTGCGGAGTTGCGGCGCGCGCAGGCCGAGGATCTGCGCGTGGCAGCACGGCGTGCGTTCGTCGACCCAGAGACTGCAACGGTGGGTAATGGGTCGCAGGCCTCATACGCGATTGCCATGCAGAGTGGCTGGCTCACCGAAGCAGAGGCCGCAATCGCCGCCGGGCGGCTCGAGGCGGATGTGCGCGCACGCGGCAACAGGGTCGCCTCCGGATTCGCGGCCACGAGAACAGTGGTTCGCGCGCTTGCCGAATCCGGGAA
>DATMTC010000391.1:0-1687 GCA_035565115.1 Microbacteriaceae bacterium
CAACCTGCTTCTGCTGGGAGTGCTCGCGGTCGGCGCTGCCGCTGCGGGCATCCTGGTGCAGTTCTCGGAGTGGGAACGCCTTGGCGGCCGCGACGCCGTTGTGATGACGAACAGGTGGATTCGAACCGGCACCATTCCTCCAACCGTTCCCCGGGAGACGAGCGTGCCTTTGCTCAAAGCACGGGAGTCCAGGGCGTCGAGGCGCTGGTGGTTCCTGGTTGTCATTGCGATGCAGTTGCCGCTGACGGTCTTCAACCTCATTGAAGCGGATTCGGCCATGGGCCGGCTGCCGTGGGTGTGCGCGCTCGTGCTGTGGGTCGCCATCGGAGTCTGGACCGTGTATCGGAACCTGCGGGTGCTTCCCGTCATCCGTGGGCTCCTTAAACAAGCGCGTGCCGCGAATGTAGCCCGTAGCTCCGAGGCTTGAAACTGTGATCGATTGGCGCAACGACCGCATCGGGTCGGCGGCCCGCGGTGAGAATCCGACAGTGCTCGCCGAGCTCACAAGCGGCTATGCCGTGATCGGCGACGTGCAATTCCTGCCCGGGTATTGCGTCTTGCTCGGCAAAGATCCGCATGCGACTGCGCTGGCCGAGATGCCCCGTGCAGACCGGGTGCAGTTCCTCGCTGACGTTGACCTTTTGGCAACGGCCGTCGAGCTGGCATGTCGGCAGGCAGACGGCGAATTCCGACGCGTCAATATCGACGTTCTCGGTAACGCGGATGCCTTCGTGCACGCCCACGTCTGGCCACGCTACGGGTGGGAACCGGCCGAACTGATCTGGCGACCCGTCTGGCTCTACGACATCGAGAGTTGGCACGATCCTGCCACAGCGCTGAGCTCGGCTCACGACCCTTTGCGGGACGCAATCGGCGAAGAACTCCGCCGCCTGCTGGCGGACGACGCCATCCGCATCTCCGAACGCTAGCGCGATCGAACTAGCTGCGCGCGGTCAGGATGCAGAACTCGTTTCCCTCAGGATCGGTGAGCACGACCGGGGATACGTCGCCCTGACCGAGGTCGACGCGAGTGGCTCCGAGACCGACAAGACGCTCAACCTCGGCCTGCTGGTCGTCTGGATCGTTTGTGGCGCTTCGAGCCACGGTGCGCGATGACGTGCGGCGGTATCCTCGAGGCGTGACCCATCGGCTCACGCGCGACCAGGCCCGCCGCATCGCGGTACGGGCACAGCTGCTGGATGCCTATCGGCCCGGCGACGTCGTCGAGGTCGCCGAGCAACTCGGCGCGATCAAGATCGATCCGACCGCGACGATCGCGCCGGCCGAACACACGATTCTGTGGTCACGGATCGGTTCAGATTTCGACAGGTACCAGCTCACGAAGACTGTCGAATCCGATCGCCTGCTCTTCGAGTTCGACGGTGCGTTTCGGCCGGTGAGCCTGCTGCCGCTCATGCTGCCAGGGATGCGACGCTGGCCGCGTCGGCAAAGCAGCCGCGAGTGGCTGGATGCGAACGACCGGTTTCGCCGCGACGTGCTCGCCCGGTTGCGGGCAGAAGGGCCACTGCACGCAACCGACATCCCAGACACGGCCGAGGTCACGCGCCCTCCCGACGGCTGGTTCGGGCCCAACCAGACGGTGCACATGCTTGATTTTCTGCACCGTCAGGGCGAGGTCGCCGTCGTCGCACGCGACGGACGTCACCGGCTCTGGGATCTCGCCGAG
>DATMTC010000392.1:0-5773 GCA_035565115.1 Microbacteriaceae bacterium
CGGCAAATCACTGCTGGAGTTGCCGACGAAGACCTGATAGTTGCCAGGAATCGTCGACCAGCCATGGGCCTGGCTGTCCCAGATCTGAAAGTCCTGATCCGAGAGCGTGAAGGTCACGCGCTTGGACTCCCCCGCCGCGAGCGCCACACGCTGGAACCCCTTGAGCTGCTTCGAGGGCTCATCGGCCTTTTTGGGGAATGCGAGATAGAGCTGGGCGACGTCGGTTGCCGCTCGGTTGCCGACGTTGTGCACCGTCGCCGTGACCGTCACCTTCTGCGGACTTGAACTCGCGTTGGGCTGTACGTCGAGGTTGCTGTACTCGAACTTCGAATAGGTCAACCCATAGCCGAACGGAAATAGCGGCGTGACGTTGTTCGCCTGATACCACCGGTATCCGACCTCCAGACCCTCGCTGTACTTGTACTCGGTCGTGTTGGCCGAGACGTCGACGTCGCCTGGGTACTGCGCGTGGGATGCTGTCGGCATCGCGGACATGCTCGCCGGCCAGGTCTGCGGCAACTTGCCAGACGGAGCCACGTCGCCGTAAAGAATGGATGCCAGCGCGGCGCCGTTCTGCTGGCCGCCGTACCAGGACTCGACCACGGCCGAGACCGACTTCAGCCACGGCATCAGCACAGGCGCGCCGGTGTTGAGGACCACGATCGTGTGCGGGTTCGCTGCGGCGACCGCCTCGATCAGGTCGTCTTGCGCACCCGGGAGAGTGAGATTCTGCCGGTCGCCATCCTCACTCTCGTCGTCGTTGACCACGACAATGGCCACCGACGCCGCCTTCGCCTGCGCCGCCGCCGCTGCAATCGCGTCGGTGTCTGGCACCTGCCAGCCAAGGGTGACCGAACCGTTCGTGGGTGTGCTCGTCGGAGTGCCGGCGACCGGTCCGGTCGCACCATTGATGGGCTGGTAGTTCTCGACCTTAATGGTGTGCTTTCCGGCACTCAGCCGAATGGCGGAGACGCCCGGACCGTATTGAGCCCAATCGTCGAACACGGGCTGATCGTCGATCCACATGCGAACACCGCCGGTGTTCTTCATCGAGAACGTGTATGTGCCGGTGACCGGTGCGGTGACACGTCCCGAGAAACGAACCGAGAATCCTGCGGCGTTGACACCCGGTCCGGGCGCCGCCGTGTAGTGGTCGTCGATGTTCGTCTCGACCTTGGTTAACGCCGGTTCCCCGGCCAAGGTCAGGTTGTTGAAGTACGCGGCGGTCAGACCGGGTTCACCGGAATCGGTCGTGAACTGCGCGGCCGGCACCGTCCCGAGCGTTGCCGTGACACCGGGGACGCTCTGCAGCGGCCTGGCGTGCTCAAGCTTCACCTCAGTGCTGGAGGCATCCGCGTTGGCGGCAGAGAACTCCGCGATAGACCACCAGCTCGACGAGCTCCCAGTCTGCACGACCTTGACGTAGCGAGCGGATTGTCTGGGAAAGCTCACCTGCTCGACGGCGCCGGCGCCGGTTCCGGATGCCACGGGGTCGCCCCAGGTCGTCCCATCCGAAGACAGCGAGACCGTGTAACCTCGCGCATAGTCGCCGGTGCTCGAACCGGAGTCCATCGTGATCTGATCGATGTCATGCGCCTCGCCCAGGTCGACGGTGAAGGCCTGTCCCGCGGACTGCGGGACACCGCTGCTCCACCGCGTTGAGGCATCGCCGTCGACCATGTTCGAGCCGACATCGCCGGCGCTCGCCGACGCGAACGGTGTCACCTGCCAGCCACCGGTGATGTAGCTGACCGTGCCCGCAGCGCCGAGTCGATCGGTCAGCCCCTTGAGCGGAGTCACGACATCCGATGACGACACCGGAACGTGCGAACTGCCTCCCCCACCCGTGATCGGTGCGGCGGCTGCCGTGCCAAGAACGGCCACGGTCGGCGTATCGGCCGCACTCAGGGGAAGGATCGATCCCTGATTCTTCATCAGAACTGTGCCAGCCGCCGCGATATCTTGCGCCGTCTGCACATGGGCGGCAGTTGAGGCCGCAGCACCGGGGCTGCCCGCGGTGCGATTGAACATTCCGAAGGCGAACTCTTCGGTCAACAGGCGCAGCACCTTGTCGTTGATGACGTTCATGCTCACCTGGCCGTCCTTCACGGCCTGCGTCAGCGGTTCACCGAACTTGCCTGCTCCAGGCATGGTCAGATCCAGCCCGGCGTTCGCAGCTTGAACGGTGCTCCGCGCACCGTCCCAGTCGGTGACAACGAAACCGTCGAAGCCCCAGTCCTGCTTCAACGTCTGGTTGAGCAGGTATGCATTCTCGTTGTCATGGGTGCCGTTGAGAAGGCTCGTCGCGGCCATGACGGTCGCTGCCTTACCCTGCTGGATCGTTTGTTTGAACGGGGGGTAGTAGATCTCGTTGAGTGTGCGCTCGTCAACGGCCGAGTTGGCGTTGTTGCGGTTCTGCTCGGTGTCGTTGGCGACGAGATGCTTGACGTCGGTCATGACCCCCTGGGACTGAACGCCCTCGACATATCCTGTCGCAATCGCCCCGCTCAGGTATGGGTCCTCGCCGGCGCCTTCGAACACTCGCCCACCACGCGGATCGCGTTCGATGTTGACGTTGGGGCCGAGGTTGATGCTGACGCCCTTGGTCAGCGCTTCACTGCCGACCACTTCGCCATACTGTTTGGCGATCGCCGGGTCGAATGTCGCAGCATCCGCGATCGGCGCCGGTAACGCGGTGCTTCCGCCCATCACCACCCCTGCTCCGCCGTCGTGCAGGTTCAACTGCGGGATGCACAGGCGGGGAATCGCTGCCACCGCTCCGTCGTACCCGCCGATGGCCGCTCCGTGCGTCATCGACAACTTCTCGGCGGTCGTCATCTGGGCGAGCACCTGCGCAGCACGAGCGGCTGGGCTGGCATCGGAAGACACCCATGGGCATGCGTCATCGGCCGCAGCCCGATTGGCTGGCGCGACGATCAGTGCGCCAGTCATCAGCAGTGCAGCACCCACGGCCACGGTCAGACGTCCAGGCATGTGTCGCGTCGCTTGCACGGCGATTTCCTCTCCCGACGGGTCGAACTGGGCCGACATTGGCCCTCGCATCCCTCGCGACACGCTAAGCCACCGAACCTCCGCCGTTCAATGACCAATCTCACGCAAATATGCGCCGGAATTCTGCTGAACGCTAGGCAAAAATCGCCAATCCCTGTAACGTTTCAGCCAGGCAGTAAAACGTTTCATAAGTATCGGGATGACTGATATGCCCATCACTACAGATCGCACCGCGGCGCGAGTTCTCGACGCCGTTCGCCTTTCAGGACGAGCCAGTCGGGCCGAGATCAGCCAGCGGTGCCAACTCTCGAGATCGACCGTCGCCAGTCTGGTTGACCGGCTGCTGGCCGACGGCCTCTTGCGTGAGGCTCCTCCGAAACCGGGCGCTGGGACACTGGGCCGCCGAGGTCGGCCCGCTCAGTTGCTCGCCCTGACGCCGCGATTGGGCACGGTGATCGGTGTGGCATTCGGTCACGAGGATCTGCGGGCGGCGATGGCGGATCAATCTGGGGCGGTCCTTCACGAGGAGCATGTGCGACTTGCCGTCGAGAATTCAGCACAGAGCGCGCTCGATGCTGCGGGCGAGATCATCGCCGACCTGATCGCGATTGCCCCTGCGCCCACCATCGACTCGGAGATCATCGTCGGCCTCCCGTGCCCGATCGATTCCGAATCGGGCCGGGTTGTGAGCAATAGCATCCTGCCTGGCTGGGTCGGCGTGCGGCCAGCCGACGAGCTCAGCAGCAGGCTGGGCCGGCCCATCCGAGTCGAGAACGATGCGAATCTGGCTGCGCTTGGCGAACAGAGCTATGGCGCAGGTCAGGGTCATTCAAGCCTGATCTTTGTCAAGGTATCCACCGGCATCGGCGCCGGTCTGATCTTGGATAGTCGGCTTTTCCGTGGATCACGCGGGGCTAGCGGTGAAATCGGTCACACTCAGGTCGCCAGCGATGGAGCAGTGTGCCGCTGTGGAAACAGGGGATGCCTGGAAACGGTGGCCTCGGCGCCTTCGGTATTGAACGCGCTTGAGAGAGAGCGCGGACGGGAGATCGGGTTAGCGGAGTTGACCGCGTTGCTGGATGACGGGGACGTCGGTGCTCGACGAGTGATCAGCGAGGCCGGACATTGGATCGGTGGCACCGTGGCCGCACTCTGCGACGCGCTCGACCCAGAGCTCATCATCGTCGGCGGCGCTCTGGCAGAAACCGGCAGCGAGCTTGCCGACGGAATCGCGGATTTCGTCAACAGCCATGGTCGAGTAACGGTCAGCAGGCCCGCCATCCTCAGTTCCCGGCTCGGCCCGCGCGCCGAAGTTCTGGGCGCGATCGCCGCCGGAATAGCAGGACTACAGCTACCTGCGACCGGCGGGCTAGGGTAGCCGGCTACCGTGGGCGCTCTCTCTGAGCTGTCCCAACTTGATTCGTGCCAAGTTAGCCAGTGCCAACTTGACCAGTGCCAACTTGACCAGTGCCAACCTGGTCTGGGCCAAGCAGGCGTACGAGCGCGTCCTGCAGGTCGGCAACGCGCTCGCGGCCGACCAGCGACTCCCACTGCTCTCGCAACTCGTCGAACACCGCCTCCCCATCGCGCATGAGCGCATGCCCTCGATCGGTCACCGTCAAGCGTGCCCGCCGCCCGTCGCTCGGGTCGCGACGGCGTTCGACGTATCCGTTCTCTTCCAGAAACGCGACGGTCTTTGCTGCGGCTTGCTTCGACACCGACGTGCGTCTGCCCACCTCTGAAACTGACGCTGCTCCAGTTGCCACAGCACGCAACGCAAAATCATGGGCGGGTCGAACCCCCGGATGCCCACGGGTGGCGAGGCGAGTCGTCGCCTCGTCTGCCATGAAGCGGAATGCGCCGAGAAGCAGCAGCGCGAGGTCAGCACCGCTTCGAGACATACGGCAATCGTAGCGAGAACGAGATATCGACAACCAGGTTGTTTATTCGCACAAACTATGACAACCTGGTTGTCTTGCGCGCAGCTCACCCGACCTGCGCACCGATGCAACCATCAGGAGCCCCCATGAATCACGAACACGCGACCGTAGCCGGCATCCGACACGAAACGACAACGGTCAACGGCACCCGCTTGCACCACGTCTCTGCAGGCACGAGTGGCTCGCCGGTGCTTCTTGTGCACGGATTCCCCGAGACCTGGTGGGCCTTCCGCAAGCTCATCCCGCTTCTGGCCGAACGCCATCGGGTTCACGCAGTGGATCTGCGGGGATTCGGCGATTCAGGAATTGCTGACGAGACATACTCAAGCGCGACCGCCGCCGAAGATCTGCACGCGTTGATCGAGCATCTGTCCGTTGGACCGATGCACGTGGTGGGTCAGGATCTCAGCGGTGGCGCGGTGTACAGACTCGCGGCCACGCATCCTGAAGACGTCATCAGCTTGACGGCTGTCGAGTCCGGCCTGGCGGGCTTCGGAGCGGAAAGACTTGCGGATGTCGCACGCGGCGGCGCCTGGTACATCGGAGCCCTGGCGGCGCCTGTGGTCGCAAGCCTGCTCTTCGAGAACCAGGCACGCGCATTCATCGGCGACTACCTGTACCCGATGTACGGCGTGGATGCTTCGACAGTGAGCACGGCGGATGTCGCCGAGTACGCACGCACATACGGCAGGCCTGGCGGTTTCTCCGGCGCCGCCGGTCTGTATCGCAGCATGCTGACCGAAGGTCCCGAACTGCAAACCATGGCACAGGATGCTCCGCTGCGAATCCCGGTTACGGCCATCGGCTCTCGAGGCGGCGGC
>DATMTC010000393.1:0-5164 GCA_035565115.1 Microbacteriaceae bacterium
GGGCAGCGGGTGCATCCAGATTAGCCGGGCGAACTGTGTGTCACGTTCCGGGCAGGTTACGTCTTGGCGACGGCGTTTTTGCCGACGCCCACCTGCCCGGCCGCGGGGCTACCGCTGCAGCCAGGGGATGAGGCCGCCGGCAAGCAGCATCCCAACCTGTCGCTCCGACAGACGGTGAATCGCGCTGTACTCCTCGTCTTTCGTGACGTTGCGGACCGTCAGTTCGGCGCCGTTCTGCAAGGCAGAGCGGATGCCGTGCAACTCGAGTTCGTCACCCTGGTCGACGCGGTCGTAGTCGCTCGCATCGGCGAACTCGAGCGCGAGCACACCGAAGTTCGCCAGATTCTGCCAGTGGATGCGTGCGTACGAGATCGCGAGCACGGCGCGTAACCCGAGATAACGCGGCGCGATCACCGCGTGTTCGCGTGAGGAGCCCTGCCCGTAATTCGCCCCGGCAACGATGATGTGACCCGACGTGTTCTGCACATCCTTTGCGCGGTCAGAATACGTCTCGTCCACCTGCCAGAACGTGAATTCGGCGAGCTTGGGAATGTTGCTGCGATACGGGAGCACGAGCGCGCCGGCCGGGAGGATCGTGTCTGTCGAGATGTCGTCGCCAACCTTGAGGATGACGGGGGCGTCGATGGCGTCTTCCAACGGGTCGAACTCGGGAAGGCTGGAGATGTTCGAGCCCTTCACAAGCGTCACTTGCGTTGCCTCCTCGAGTGGAAGCGGCGCCTCGAGCATCGCCGTGTTCACGCTCGAAATCTCCGGAAGTGTGATCGATGGGTATGCAAGGTCGAGCATTTCCTCAAGGTCGCGCGGGTCGGTGATCACACCGGTCAGCGCCGCAGCCGCTCCCGTCTCCGGTGAGCAGAGGTAGACGGAGTCCTCCTTCGTTCCGCTGCGGCCAGGGAAGTTGCGTGGAACCGTGCGCAGACTGTTGCGCCCAACCGCAGGCGCCTGTCCCATGCCGATGCACCCCATGCATCCTGACTGGTGCAGCCGCGCGCCTGCCGCGATCAGGTCGAGCGTTCCGCCCATCTTGGTCAGGTCTTGCAGAATCTGCCTCGATGTCGGGTTGACGTCGAGCGAAAGCCCAGGATGCGACTGCCGTCCCTTCATGATGGCGGCGACGATCGCGAAGTCGCGCAGGCCGGGGTTCGCGGATGACCCGATCACCACCTGCTCCACCGGTCGACCGGCCACCTCGCGAACGGTGACCACATTGCCAGGCGAGCTCGGCAGTGCGATCAGCGGTTCCAGGCTCGACAGGTCGATCTCATCTTCGATGTCGTAGGTTGCGCCGTCATCCGCACGCAGTTCGACGAAGTCGTCTTCGCGCTGCTCGCCGCGCAGGAACTCTCGAACCCGTTCATCCGCCGGGAACACCGTCGTCGTCGCACCAAGCTCCGCACCCATGTTCGCGATCACGTGCCGATCCATGGCGGTCAACGTCTCGAGTCCTGGACCGTAGTACTCGATGATGCGGCCGAAGCCGCCTTTCACGCCGTGGCGCCGCAACATCTCGAGGATCACGTCTTTCGCGCTCACCCACGGCGGAAGCGACCCGGTGAGCCGCACGCCCCAGATCTGCGGCATCCGGATGTTGATCGGCTCACCCGCGATCGCCATCGCCACCTCGATGCCGCCCAGGCCGATCGCCAACATGCCCAACGAGCCGGCCGCCGGGGTGTGACTGTCCGAACCGACCATCGTCTTGCCAGGGATGCCGAAGCGCTGCATGTGGGTCGGGTGCGAGACGCCATTGCCCGCCTTCGAGAACCAGATGCCGAAGCGCTGGCAGGCCGAACGCAGGAAGTCATGGTCCTCTGCGTTCTTCTCGTCCCCCTGCAGAAGGTTGTGGTCGACATACTGCACAGACACCTCGGCTCGTGTGCGCTCGAGTCCGAGCGCCTCGAGTTCGAGCATGACCATGGTGCCCGTCGCATCCTGAGTCAGCGTCTGGTCGATGCGCAGGGCAATTTCTTCCCCAGGCACCATCGACCCGGAAACCAGATGCGATGCGATGAGTTTTTCGGCCACGTTCTGGGCTGCGCCGCTGTTCTGGCTCGCGCTGTTCTGGCTTGCGCTGTTCTGGCTTGCGCTGTTGGCAACCATGTCGACCTCCCGCGGCACGCATCGGCGCGCACCACTCCAACCCAATGTAGGCCGGACTGCTGAGCTTCTCCAGCCAGCGATTGTCGAATCGGCCCGTGTTCGTTCGACGCTGTGTGCGCTAGAGGCGATCGCGGCGCCGAATCAGGGCTGCCGTCTCGGCGGCATTGGCCGAGAGCTCGATGGCCAGGTCGTACGAGGTGCGAGCATCCGCGGTTCGTCCCAGCCGGCGGAGCAGATCGGCGCGCGTCGCATGAAACCCGTCGTAATCGTTCAAAGCGGAACGGAGGCGGTCGACGGCCGCCAACGCAACATCTGGGCCATCGAGCTCTGCCACGGCTACCGCCCGGTTGAGTGCAACGATCGGCGACGGATCGAGCCTGACCAACTGGTCGTATAAGGCCACGACCTGTGACCAATCCGTGTCGCGAAAATCGGGTGCGGATGTGTGCACCGCGTTGATCGCGGCGAGAATCTGGTACCGCCCGGGCGGCGTGTTCGTGCGCAGCCGCTCGCGCACAAGCGCGTGTCCTTCGGTGATCAGTGCACGGTTCCATGCGGCGCGGTTCTGCTCGTCGATGGTGACCAGTTCGCCGCTCGCCGAAAGGCGGGCAGGTCGGCGCGCATCGATGAGCAGCATCATTGCCAGCAGCCCTGCCACCTCGCCATCCGTCGGCATCAGATCGCGGATCAGGCGGGTCAGTCGGATGGCCTCGGCGGTGAGATCGTCGCGCACCGCGGCGGCGTCGCGGCCAGTCGCCAGATAGCCTTCGTTGAACACGAGGAAAAGCACGGCGAGTACGCCGTACAGTCGCTCCTGAAGGTCATCGGCCGACGGCACCCTGAACGGGATTCGTGCTTGCTTGATCTTCGTTTTCGCGCGGGTGATCCGTCGAGCCATGGCTGACTCCTGCACGAGAAATGCGCGTGCGATCTCATCCACGGTCAGGCCGGCGACCATCCGGAGGGTGAGCGCGACCCTGCTCTCCATCGCGATGGCGGGGTGGCAGCAGGTGAAGATCAGCCGCAGCCGATCGTCATCGATCACGCCAACTGGTGGGGCAGGCTCGTCGTCGATGATCATCATGGCCTCTTTGTGTTTGCGATCGCGGTTGTTCTCGCGCCGAATCAGGTCGATGGCTTTGCGATTGGCGGTGGTCGTCAGCCAGCCGCCAGGGTTCGGTGGAATGCCGTCGGCCGGCCACCGTTCGACAGCGACCGCGAAGGCCTCGCCTGCCGCGTCTTCTGCAATGTCGAGATCGCCGAATCGTCTGGCCACCGTCGCAACCACCCTGGCCCACTCCTCGCGGTGTGCCAGGGCGATCGCGTTTGCGACGTCGTTCACGGTGCCTCGTTCACTCTGCCTCTTGCAGAACCGGGCGCACCTCGACCTTGCGATTGCACGCCTTCGACCCTTCGCGCGCGAGCCGCAGCGCGACATCCAGGTCGGCCGCCTCGATGAGCCAAAAGCCGGCCAGGAACTCCTTGGACTCGACGTATGGTCCGTCGCTGATGATCGGCGTCTCGCCGCGATTGTCGATGACCGTAGACGCGCTCGGATCGCCAAGGCCGCCGGCGAAAACCCAGTGGCCGTCGGTCTGCAACTGTTCGTTGAACACGTCGATCGCGGCCGCCTCATCCGCGGTTGCTGAGTCGTTGCGTCCTGCGGCTTGCGCCTGACCGTCATCAATGACGGAAATCAAATATTGCATGGCAGTTCATCTCCCTGGTTGTTGTTCTGGATGCTTGTTGTTCTGATGCTTTTTGTTCTGATGCTTTTTGTTCTGATGCTTTCGAATCAGCTGGCCGGGTATTGCGGCCGGCCGACAGGCTGATAGGTCTGAATCATCACACCCTTTGAGTCGGTGCGCGAGTCTACGAGCTTCATCGCGATGTCTGGGCCGGAGGTCGGGAACAGCCTGGCACCCTGTCCGAGGATCACCGGGATGATCATCAGTTCCATCTGATCGACCAGGTCCTTTTCGAGCAGCCATTGAATGAGCTGGCTGCTTCCGTGCACCTGCAACTCGCCGTCTCCGCTGGCCTTGAGCTCGGTGATCGCCGCGAGAAGATCGTCGCCGAGAACCGTGGTGTTCGCCCACTCAGGGTTGGTGATGGTTCTGGATGCGACGTATTTCGGCTTCGCGTTCAACGCTACGCCGACGGGGTGAGCCCGCAGCTCTTCGATGGTGCCCCAGAATTCGAGGAATAGGTCGTATGTTCGGCGGCCCAGAAGGAATGCGTCCGCGCGCTGATACGTCGCCGCAATGTGATCGCGGGTCGAGTCGTCGCCGGCGCCCAATGCCCAGCCGCCGCGTTCGAAGCCGTTCTTGCGGTCTTCTTCGCTTGTTCCGCCGTTGCCCTGCGTCACTCCGTCCAGGGTGATCTGGGTGATTGTCGTCAGTTTCATTGCCGTTGCTCCTTGTGTCTGTGCGGTGTTGTGCGCCCTCCTGTTGGGCGCCTTCACATACCCAACGAACGGCCTGGCTCGGATCGGACATCACGCCAGAACTTTATTTGGCGTAGCTGCCATCCATGCCAGTGCCGGGATGTTCGGCGACATTCGCCCTCAACAGTGCCAACCGGCGCTACATGTCCACAGATTGTCGGACTACTCGCCAGCCGGAGGGACTATCGCACTACTGTTCTCGGTAAGGCAGTGCGAGACTGAGGAGGTGACGCAATTGACCGAAGCGCAGACCTGGGCTGTGATCGGAGTGCTCGCTGCCGGGTTCGTCGGGTTCATGTCTATTATCGTCACCCTCCTGAACCGAACGCTTACGGCCGAATTGCGCGGCATCCGCACGGAGCTGAGTGGCTTTCGCATCGAGGTCGGCTTGCGATTCGAGGCTGTGGAGCGCCGCATGGATGGGCTCGATAAGCGCATGGACGGCCTCGACAAGGACGTGCAAGCGATCGCGGCAAAGGTCTTCGGTCGCGACCAGTAGCCTGAATGCGTGACTGAAACACCCCCGACCACACCCGAGTTGACGACGCACGGTGTGGGCCCGTGGCAGGGCGAGCGGCCGACGGATGCGCGCTACGA
>DATMTC010000394.1:0-4282 GCA_035565115.1 Microbacteriaceae bacterium
TTCGCCCGCGAACGCGTTGGGCGGATGTTCTCCAACAGGTTCGGCTCGTTGATCGAGCGCCAGATCTGACTGGCTCGCGTGCGCGCTTCGTCTTCCGTGAGGCTCGCGAACCGGTGAAAGTATGACCTGGGGTTCGCGAACGCTCCGCGCTGCAACTTGAGGAATCGCTCCTCATACCACTTCGCGATGTCGCGGGTGCGAGCATCCACATAGAGGCTGAAGTCGAACAGATCGCTGACGGCAAGCCGATTCTGGCCGCCGATCGCCGGCTGCAGCACGTTCAGTCCTTCGACGATGAGCACATCCGGGCGGCGCACGACGATCTCGGCATCCGCAACGATGTCGTAACTGAGATGCGAATAGAACGGGGCGCGCACCTCGGATGCGCCGCTCTTGACCTCTGTGACGAATCGCAGCAGCGCGCGGCGGTCGTACGACTCCGGGAAGCCCTTGCGCTCCATCAGGCCGCGCTTTTCGAGCTCTGCGTTTGGCAGTAAGAATCCGTCCGTTGTGACGAGCTCGACGTGCGGTGTGTCTTCCCAGCGGCCCAGCAACTCGCGCAACAACCTCGCGATGGTGGACTTTCCGACGGCGACCGACCCTGCAACACCGATCACGAACGGCGTTCGCGCTGCCCGCTCACCCAAGAAGTCGCTCGTGACGCGGTGCAACTGCTTCGTGCCTGCCGCATACAGGCTGAGCAGGCGACTCAGCGGCAGGTACACTTCGGCGACCTCGCGCATGTCGAGCGGATCGCCGAGGCCCCGCATCTGCACGATCTCGGTCTCCTGCAATGGCAGGTGCGCGTTGGCGGCAAGCTCTGCCCAATCCGCGCGATCGAGTTCAACGAACGGCGACGTCTGTGCGGACCCGCCGCCTGTCTCACTCATAGCCGCATCAGTTTACTGCCAGGGCGCGACGCACTGGTTTGCGCCGCGGCGGGCGCATCCGCTCGCCATTTCCCGCGAGCGATACCTTTCCGGGCAATTGATGCGGCCGCGGCGCCATCAATTGCCCGAAAAGGTATCAGAGGGTGCGGGGGTGCGCGCGAGGGGCTGGGCCGGCGACAGCCCGGCCGCAGGAGGGGTGTGGTCCGGATGCGACGGCGCGACCGGTAAAATCGAGCGCATGTGTGGAATCGTGGGGTACGTCGGTACCGATAAGAGTCTCGACGTGCTGCTCGGCGGGCTCAAACGGCTCGAATACCGCGGATACGATTCGGCAGGCATCGCCGTGATCGACGGCGACGGACAGCTCGGCACCCGCAAGCGCGCAGGCAAGCTGCAGATGCTCACCGACGATCTCAAGCGGCATCCGCTCGGCAACGGCTCGACAGGCATCGGCCACACCCGCTGGGCGACGCACGGCGGACCGACCGACCACAACGCGCATCCGCATCTGGGCGACGACGGCAAGCTCGCGCTCATCCACAACGGCATCATCGAGAACTTCGGGCCCTTGAAAGACGAACTTCTCGCAGAGGGCTTCGAGTTCACCAGCGAGACGGACACCGAGGTCGCAGCGGTTCTGCTCGGCCGCGAATACCGGGCAACAGGCGATCTTCGCGAGGCATTCGGCCGTGTCGTCGGTCGCCTCGAAGGCGCGTTCACCTTGCTCGCCGTGCATCAGGACGATCCGGGCGTCGTGGTCGGCGCTCGCCGCAACTCCCCGCTCGTGATCGGACTGGGCGACGGCGAGAACTTCCTCGGCTCGGATGTCGCGGCATTCGTCGAGCACACGCGCCGCGCCGTCGCGGTCGGCCAGGACCAAATCGTGGTCATCACACCCGAGTCCGTCACGGTCACCGATTTTCGGGGCGAACCGGTCGAATACACCGAGTTCGAGGTGGCCTGGGATGCGTCGGCATCCGAAAAGGGCGGCTGGTCGAGCTTCATGGCCAAGGAGATCAGCGAAGAGCCGGATGCCGTCGCCAACACCGTGCGCACGCGCGTGCACGACGGGGCCGTCAACATCCCCGAACTCACCGAGCTTGGCGACGAGGTGCTTGCTGGCATCGATCGGATCACGATCGTGGCGTGTGGAACCGCTTCGTACGCGGCCATGGTCGGCCGGTACGCGATCGAGAAGTGGTCGCGCGTGCCCGTCGAGGTCGATCTCAGCCACGAATTCCGCTACCGCGACCCGGTGATCACACCGACAACGCTCGTCATCTCAATCAGCCAGTCCGGCGAAACCATGGACACGCTGATGGCGGTCAAATACGCCCGCGAGGCCGGAGCACGCACGATTTCGATCTGCAACACCCAGGGAGCGACGATTCCGCGCGAGTCGGATGCCGTCGTGTACACGCACGCGGGCCCAGAGGTGGCCGTCGCGTCGACGAAGGCGTTCGTCGCGCAGATCACCGCGTTGTACCTCTTCGGACTGCATCTCGCGCGGGTGCGCGGCACCCTGACCAGCGCAGACCAGAAGGCGTTGACCGACGAACTCATGGCCATCCCGGCCAAGCTCGCGACCGTGCTCGAGTCATCGGAAAGCATCGGCCAGCTCGCGCGATGGATGGCTGACACCCGCGCCGTGCTGTTCCTTGGCCGCCAGGTCGGATATCCCATCGCACTCGAGGGCGCGCTGAAGCTCAAGGAGCTCGCCTACATTCACGCCGAGGGCTTTGCCGCCGGAGAGTTGAAGCACGGACCGATCGCGCTGATCGAACCCGGCCAGGCCGTGTTCGTCGTCGTGCCGTCGCCGCGTGGCTCCGCCGAGCTGCACAAGAAGGTCGTGTCGAACATCCAGGAGATCCGCGCGCGCGGAGCCAGAGTGATCGCCATCGCCGAGCAGGGCGACGCCGCGGTGCTGCCGTTCGCAGACGAGGTCGTTCCGATTCCGCTTGCCGCGCCACTGTTCGAGCCGTTGCTTGCCGTGGTGCCGTTGCAGATCTTCGCCATGGAGCTGTCGGCAGCCAAGGGGCTCGACGTGGATCAGCCGCGCAACCTCGCCAAATCGGTGACGGTCGAATAGGCGCAGGGATCAGCGCACATGATCGTCGGCATCGGCGTGGACATCGTGGATCTTGCCCGATTCACGAGGGCCGTATCGCGCACGCCTCGTTTGGTCGAGCGGTTGTTCGCTCAGAGTGAACGCGCGCTGCCCGTGCACTCGCTTGCCGCACGGTTCGCGGCGAAGGAAGCGTTGATCAAGGCCCTCGGCCGTTCAGACGGCGTGCGTTGGCACGACGTCGAAACGGTCGAAGACGAGCACGGCAACCCGGAGTTTTCGCTGCATGGCGAGGTTGCGGCAACGGCTCAAGCCCGCGGCATCACCCAGATGCACCTGACCATGACGCACGATGCTGGCGTCGCATGCGCGTTCGTCGTTGCCGAGTCAGGCGGCCAAACCGGGCCGGCGAGCGGATTGTCGTGACCGAGGCATCCTCGGCGAACGACCCGCCCGGCTCGGGTGAGGATGATCGCCCATGGCGGCAGGCTGACATCGACCTGGATGCTGTCGCCTCGAACGTGCGCAGGTTGCGTCAGATTGCCGGCACCGAGCATCTGATCGCCGTCGTGAAAGCAAACGGCTACGGGCACGGGGCCATCGAATGTGCACGCGCAGCTCTCGCAGGCGGAGCCGACTGGCTCGGAGTCGCAGACGTCGCCGAGGCGCTTGCGCTGCGTAGCGCGGGCATTGAAGCGCCGATCCTCGCCTGGCTGCACGATGCGCAAGCGGACTTCGGTGCCGCGATCACCGGCGGAATCAGCATCGGGATCTCGTCGCTTCGCCAGTTGGACATCGTGGCGGATGCCGCGCGCTCAAGCGGGCGGGCAGCATCCGTTCAGCTTAAACTCGACACCGGGCTCAGCCGCAACGGCGTGCCGCGCGGCGATTGGGTGACTGTCTTCGAATCCGCCCGCGCAGCCGAACTGGCCGGCGAGCTGCGCGTGGACGGCATATTCAGTCACGTGTCGAACGCATCCATTTCTGATGACGAGGCGGCCGCGCGCGTGTTCGACGGTGGGCTGGAACTGGCGCATGCTGCCGGACTTTCGCCGTCACTCGTGCATCTGGCTGCGACAGCAGCGACGCTGTGGGCTCCGTCAACGAGATACAACACGGTTCGGGTTGGCATCGGAATCTACGGTTTATCACCCTTCGCGGATCGAACTTCGGCCGATATCGGCCTGACGCCAGCGATGACGTTGCGCACGCGAGTGGCGGGTGTGCGCAGGGTGCCCGCCGGCACCGGGGTGTCATACGGATATACGTACCGCACCGAGCACGAGACGACGCTTGCCCTGGTGCCACTCGGCTATGCGGATGGCGT
>DATMTC010000395.1:0-10854 GCA_035565115.1 Microbacteriaceae bacterium
CCCGTACACGCCCTGGTAGCACGCGATCTGGCCGGTCAGATGTGCTGCCAGCGACGCAGACACGTGCAGGGAACCGGTGACCGTGCCGAACTGCTGCGCCCATCCTGTGCCGTTGATGTCGCGGAAAAACTCCTCATCGTCGGCGTCGTCAGGGTAGTGGATCACGTTCTTCTCCGTGTACGTGATCACGTAGGTCTGTGTGCCGTGCACAAAGTTCTTGGCGGCGATCTTCAGGGCAATCCCGTCGTCATCATCGTCTGTTTCGTACGAGCGCGGATGGCCTGCGCCATCCGTGACAGACACGATGTGAACGTCGGTTGGATGCCCGTCGATCGTTGTGGGGATCAGGCGCTTGATGCCGTGGTTCTGATCGAATTGGGGAAACTCGGCGACGATCGTCTCGGTTGTCGTCAGTGTTGCGTGGCCATCTGCGTCGCGGCCGAGTTTGTATTCGGCGTCGAACGAGGCGAACGAGAAGTCGTTGACGCCTGCTCTGACAGCACCGACGGTTGTGCCGATGGGGCTGACGCTGCCCAGCGCGGATGCCGGTTGTGCAACTGTGGGCTGTGCCGCCGCGGGCTGTGCGGCTGCGTGCTGTGCTGATGTCGGCTGCGCGACCGCGTGCTGTGCCGCTGTGGGCTGTGCGGCCGCGTGCTGTGCCGGTGCCGCGGCGACCATGAAAAGCGCAAGCATCCCGGCGGCCGAAGCGGATGCGATCGCTCGCGCCAGCGGCATCCGCTCGCGTCGGGTTGATCGATGGGGCAGGAATTGTCGCCGAGCCATCCGGCAATCGTACCCATCCGGCAATCGGACGTTTGCGGCGCCGCCCCGCCGGCGAAGGGTGTGCGAGGGGAAGGTTAGGCAGCGGAGGCACGCTGCATGCTACGGCCATGGTGTCTCGAGGTCACCGCCACTCGATCGCTATCGAGCGGTCACCGGGTCTCTGTCGGCTTTCCGCCGTCCTGAGGGCTTGCCACCTCGAAGCGTGCAACGAACGTTTTGCCCGCTGAACCTGTCATCGGCACCGAAATGACGATGTTGGGGCTCGTGGCGAGCACGTTCACGCCGGGATCAGTGGAGGAGACATTTCCGAACGAGCCATCGATCGTCACTGTGATGGTTTCGGTCAGCATCTGCGTTGGATCGCTCACCGCCACCGCCAGCCGACGACCGCGCCGACTCACCACCAACGAGGCCCGTTTGTCGACCGTGATGCCAGCCGTCTTAGGCGCATTGGCAGACCAGAAGTTCGCCATCGTGACGCTGCCGCCCCCGATTGCTCGGGTTACCGCTTGCACCTGATCGGTGTTCGCGACCACGGCAACGTCGGGCGACGTGGCCATCGCCGCTGTGGCTTGCTCGCTCGCGCCCGGCATCTGGATGTACGCGTACGTGGCATCGGTTGGTTGCACGCCGTGATCGAACCAGAAAGTGATGAATCGACGAGAGTACAGGGTGTCGTCGTCGTATACGCCGCGGTGGTCCATGTCTGTCCACTTGCCGGTGCGGTCGTTTCGCATCGCCTTGATCGTCGAACCTTCCGGGAAGACGTAACCGCACGCGTTTGGGATCCACGCCCATTTCGGGGCGAGTGTGGTCGGCGTGCTGCTCGGCGTGCTGAGCGCTGCGTCACCGTCGATGATGGGTACAGTCCGCCCATTGGGCCCGATGTTGCGCTGCTCGATGGTTGTCTGGATGGTTCCCGAGTCGGTGCTCGTGATACCCGCACCGAGACAGACGATCACATCGTCGATGCAAAACCAGGACTTCCGCGCCTTCAAGATCGAATATGCAAGTGGCATCCCGATCGCTGCGTTTCCTTCAAGAAGAGCGCCGCCAGCCCAAGTGTTGTCGGTCGTCCTGCCCTTCCCCAGGGCCAATTCCCTCGAGGTGACGGTGGTGCCCGGTATCCGATATTTGTCAGCGGTGGGCCAGTACTCGTTCGGCCAGTGGCCGAGCTGGTTCGGCAGATACATGTATACCGCGCCTTCGCCGGTGTACCAGCCCCGCAGATTCTCCTGGTTGGCCGACTCGTACGGTTTGATCTTGACCGTGTCCATCGCGACCGCGAATGCGAACCCAGGTCGGCGATGTACGGCCCGGGCGATCGACGGGGAGACAATGCTTGTGGTGGACTCGACAGCGGTCGCGATGCTCGGATTCGCGAGGACCTTGCGGCCTGCGACGATCGATGACAGACGCACCTGCTCGATTGGCACGGGGTCGAAGTCGAAGAACGGCTGATACGAATCCGCGGTGATCCAGCCCTTGCACTGCGAGCGGAGGGTGAGCGCCTGCTCTGTGGGCAGCGCGTCCGCCAACTGCAACAGGGTGGCCGTGGTGAGTCGTCCGATTCGGTGATCGGTTTCGTAGAACCGGGAGAGTCCGCGGCCCCGGTTCATGTCCATAAGCGCGCCAGCATACATCCAGGGTCGGTAGTTCTTCTGCGTCCAGTCGAAAACCTCAGAGGTCTGTTCTGCACTGAATTCCCACGGCGTTCCCGACGTGGCGATCATCGCGTACGTCAGGTACTGCAAGAGAGAAACTCCATATCCGCCGGTGTATGCGAAGAATTTGTGCTGAATGAATCCGCCGTCTCGATAGAAGCCGTCACCGCTGGTGGAATACGGGAAGATCGTCGCGATAGCGGATATCGCGTTGTCGATGACGGCGGCGTCCTCGCTGAGCGCACCGCGCAGGATGGCATTCGAGCATGTCCAGTTGCGGTTGGCGCCCGTAGATGTGGCTCCGCCCGTGCGTGTCGGGTCCGGCTCGTAGTGTGCAATCGCCGACATCGCTGTGGACAGCTGCGCAGGGGTCAGGTCGTCGTACATGAGCACGCAGAAATCGGCCAGCGCGAGTGGGATGCCGATCTGCCAGTCCCACCAGTTGTCATATGAGTGCACTGAAAGGCCGTACTTGTTAGCGAGGAACCAATCGAGTGCGGACAGTAAATCGGATTTCAGCTGCGCATTCCCTGCCAGTGACGATCCAGGGGACTTGAGGGCGAGTGCCAGAGTGCGCAGTCGGCCGATGTTGTTCCGTTGGACCGCCGAGGTGTTGCTGCTGTCGAGGTCTGACCAGAGGAACGTGCGCGCGGAAGACTTGTCCATGCTGTCCCAGAACGGCTGCGCTGCCGCTGCAGAATCGGCCACATACTTTTGGATCACCGGATCGGACAGGTCGTAGTCGCCGATCAGGGTGTCCCGCCACTGATCCCTGACGCGCGCGAAGTCGCTGCTCGAAGCAGCAACGGCGCGGCCGGCGGGAACGAGGGTGGCGGTCAACGCGAATGCGGATATGGCCATCCCTCCCCTAAGTACGGTGCGCCTGGTCACGCCTGATCTGGTGATGTCTCCGAACACTTCGATACCTCCGGTTATGACGGTGAGTAAGCACGGCCGAGGCGGTGCATCGCATGCAAGTTCCGCTGGGCCTTCGAGCGATCATTGCGACCAAACGGCCGCAATGTCAAGTGATAATACCTATTATCAAAGGAGTAATATTATTAGCGATGCCGGCTGGAGCGCTCGTGCTCTTGCTCGCAAAACCCGCAATTCCCGCTCGCCGCACGGCACGATCGCCGTCCGACCGCGATCCGACCAAAGGACACCAGTGACACCACGCGTGACGCAACAACGCATCGCCGAACTGGCCGGCGTCAGCCAGACGACGGTGTCGCTCGTACTCAACGGGAAGCTGGGCTCAGCGCGCATTCCCGAAGCGACGCGACAACGTGTCCTCGATGTCATTAACGAAACGACCTACGTCGCCGATCCGGCCGCACGACGTCTGATCGGTCACGGCAATAACCTCGTCGGAGTCTTCACCTATGAGCACGCGTTCCCTGGCGAGACCTCCGATTTCTACACGCCGCTTCTCACCGGCATCGAGAGCGAGGCAGAAAGAGTCGGCGTGGATCTGCTCATGTTCACGAGCGCACCCGTCATCGACGGCCATCGTCGGATTTTGCATGAGCGCAGTCGGCTGCGCCTGGCGGATGGCTGCCTGCTTCTTGGCAGGGAGATGGACGCCGACGAATTACAGTGGCTCAGCGAAAGCGGGTATCCGTTCGTATCGGTCGGTCGACGCGACGTCCCCGGCATTCGCTGGGTCGGTCTCGACTACAAGACCGCGGCCACGGGGCTCGCAACTCGCATCATCGAGATGGGTCACCGACGAGCGCTCTATGTGCATCTCTCGCTGAACAGCGAGTCGTCTCGCGATCGGGCCGAGGGACTCGTCGGGCGTTTGCGGGCCAGCAACGTGACTGTCACGACGGCAGAGATGACGGATGCGTCGACCTCCGTCGTCCTTGACCTGGTCAAATCGTCTCGTGCAACGGTTCTCGTTGTCGAAGATCCGACTGAAGCCGAGGCGATCCACACGGCGCTGCGGAGGCGCGGAATCACCGTGCCGAACCAATTATCGATGGTCGTTCTTGGAGAGCGAAGTCGCCCCCAAGACCAGGCGATCGACTTCACCCGCCTGAGTGCGCCGCGGATCAGACTCGGTTCAGCGGCCATGGCCCTTTTGCATCAGGCGCTGAACGGTGATCACGATACGAAAAACGGCCAGCCTCAGCAACAACTTCTGAGCTGCGCACTCGTCAACGGTTCGACGTTGGCCCGGCCGCCCGGCGACCGCTGAGCTCGTACGCTGCGACCCCGTCAATCGGACTATCAACTGCTAATGCGCATTATCGGCACAAATCTGCTACGGTAATGCGCATTAGCAGATCCGTTGAGAGAGAACACCATGACGATTTCACGGCCACAGAGGGTGACGCAGCGAAGCATCGCCGAATTGGCGGGCGTGAGCCAGGCCACCGTTTCCCTCGTGCTCAACGGCAAGGCCGACGCCACGACGCGCATCCCGGATGAAACTCGTCGTCGCGTTCTCGAGGTGATCCGTCAGACCACGTACGTCGCCGATCCCGCTGCCCGCCGCCTGGCCGGTGTTGGCAATGACATCCTCGGAGTATTCACATACGAGTCGGCTTTCCCGAACGAAAGCGTCGATTTCTATACGCCACTACTCACCGGCATCGAGGCAAAGGCCGAATCGCTGGGCTGCGACCTGCTGCTCTTCACCAGCGCTCCGGTCACCGATGGCCGCCGGCGCATTTTCCACGAAAACAACCGGCTTCGTCTGGCAGACGGATGCCTCTTGCTTGGACGCGAAATGGACGCGGACGAATTGACTCGGCTCGTCGACAGCGAGTTTCCGTTCGTTGCCATCGGACGCCGCGACGCCGCCGACGGGCGAGTGCCATATGTCGGTGTTGACTACACCGCAGCCACGGCATCACTGGCCCGCATGGCGGCGGATGCCGGCCATCGCGAGGTCGTTCAAATCGCGCTTCCTGGTAATGCGGAATCCGGACGCGACCGTGCCGCTGGGTTGCAGCGCGAGTTTGATGCCGTTGGCGTCGAGATTGAACGAATCGTGTCAGACGGTTCGGATTTGGCTGCCGCGTGGAGCATGGTGCAGAAGCTCTCGCCTACGCTGCTCATCGTCGAGGAACCCGCGCATGCCAGCGTGATTGCCAACCATGCGATCGCATCCGGTGTATCAATTCCGGCCGACCTTTCCATGATCGTGCTCGGTGACCTCGCGCGCCCGGAAAAGAACGCGATCGACTTCACGCGCCTGAGCCCGCCGCGCGCGGAACTGGGGTCGCAGGCGGTTGCGCTGCTCGACCAAATACTGCACGGCCAAAACCGGACAGGCGCGTCGGACCACGACGAGCTTCCCATGCAGATGCTGCTCGACTGCACCATCGTGACCGGCTCAACCCTCTCAACCCCTCGGAACAAAGGAACATCTCTGTGACACTCCCCGCGACGGACCTCGAAACCGACGTCGTCATCATCGGCGGCGGGCTGGGCGGCGTCGCCGCTGCCCTTGCCGTGCTTAACGCGGGACGTCGCGTCATTCTGACCGAGCAGTACGACTGGCTGGGCGGACAGCTGACCAGTCAAGCGGTGCCGCTCGACGAGCACACCTGGGTCGAGCAGTTCGGTGTGACCCGGTCGTATCGGCGGCTTCGGGAGGGCATCCGCGACTACTACCGCACGTGGTACCCACTCACCGAGCGAGCGCGGTCCATGAACGACCTCAACCCGGGTGCCGGACTGGTGAGCAGAATGTGCGCCGAACCACGCGCGGCGGTGGCCGTTATCGATGGGATGCTCGCACCGTTCCTCGCGAGCCAAAGGCTCAGGGTCATCAAGAACGTCGTTCCGGTGGCTGCCGATGTCGACGCCGACCGGGTTCGGTCGGTGACGCTCCAGCACCTGGTCACGGGGGAGCACATCCAGCTCACTGGCTCGTACGTTCTCGACGCCACTGAGACCGGCGAACTGTTGCCGCTCACTGGCACGGAGTACGTGTCGGGTGCCGAAGGGCGCGACTCCACCGGTGAGCCCAGCGCACCGCAAACGGCACAGCCGCACAATCTGCAAGCGTTCTCGTGGTGCTTTGTGATGGACCACGTTGAGGGCGACCACGTCATCGAAAAGCCGGCGATGTACGACTATTGGCGCTCATATCAACCCGAGTTCTGGGGTGCACCGCTGCTGAGCTTAACGGCGCCGCATCCGCGCACTTTGGAGATCGTCACCCGCGGATTCACGCCGACCATCGACGATGACCCGTTTGCGGCGATCGCGGACCAGCGGGCGGGCGGAGGTGACGAAGAACTGTGGATCTTCCGACGCATCCTGGCGAAGAAGCTGCTGACACCCGGGTTCTTGGAAAGCGACCTGGTGCTAGTCAACTGGCCGATGATCGACTATCTCGACGGCTCGATCATCGATACACCCGACGCGAAGGTGCATCTCGAAGGGGCGCGCCAGCTCGCGTATTCATTCTTCTACTGGCTGCAGACCGAGGCGCCGAGACCGGACGGTGGATTCGGGTGGCCCGGTCTGCGACTGCGCGGCGACATTACCGGAACAACAGATGGTCTGGCACAAGCTCCATACATCCGAGAATCGCGACGGATCAAGGCCGAATACACTGTGGTGGAAAACGACCTCTCGATCGCTGTCAGGGGCCACGCGGACCCTGCCACCTTCCCAGACTCGGTCGGAGTCGGGATGTACCGCATCGATCTTCACCCGTCGACCGGCGGGGACAACTATATCGATGTCGCATCCGCGCCATTTGAAATTCCGCTCGGTGCATTGATTCCCATCCGTATGGAGAATCTTTTGCCGGCGGGCAAGAACGTCGGAACAACCCACATCACTAACGGGGCCTTTCGGCTTCATCCGGTGGAGTGGAACATCGGCGAGGCGGCGGGCCAGCTAGCGGCCTTCTGTCTGGACCGTGCGACTGATCCCCGCACGGTCCGCAACACTCCTGCACAACTTCAGGAGTTCCAATCCCTGCTAACAAGCCGAGGCGTCGAGCTGCACTGGCCCGATGTCACCGGCTACTAAAGGAAGAAAAACCATGAAACCAGCAAAGATGCTGATGGGGGTGGCGGCGCTTGCAGCAACGGCGCTCGTGCTCTCAGCATGTGCCGGATCCGATACCTCCGGATCAGGGGACACAGCAGCCGCAAACAGCGTTTCGCTCAGGATGACGACGTGGACAGCCGACAAAACACAGCTCGCGCTGTTCAACTCGATTGCCGACAACTACAAGAAGTCGCATCCGGAGATCAAGAAGATCACATTCGACTCGCTTCCGTTCGAGGATTACACGACGACCTTGACAACGCAGATCGCCGGCGGAGACGCGCCCGACCTGGCTTGGGTGCTCGAACAGGATGCACCCGATTTCGTGAGCTCGGGTGCGCTCGCCCCATTGACCGATGCGTTGAAGTCAACCAAGGGCTATGACTACGGCGACATCAAGACAGACACGACAAAGTTGTGGGTGCAGGGCAGCAAGCTATACGCATACCCGTTCTCCACGTCCCCATTCGTCGTGTTCGCCAACGATGACCTGCTGAAACAGGCCGGGTTGCCGACGTCCGCCGAACTGAAAGCGAGCGGCAAGTGGAACTGGAAGGATCTTGCAGAGATCGGATCGCAGGTCAATTCGACGACCGGCAAGACCGGCATGATCATCCGTGACTTCGACTTCACCGGGTGGTCGAATCTCTCGACGATCTGGGATTCGTTTGGTGCTGCGCCCTGGAGCAAAGATGGCAAGACCTGCACCTTCGACTCCGCCAAGATGACGGATGCGTTCAGCTACATTCACGACGCCATTTTCACGCAGAAGGCGATGCCGGGCCCTGGCACCAAGCCAGACTTCTTCGCAGGTGACTCAGCCTTCACGGTCACCCAGATCTCACGCGCCTCGCTGTTGACAGATGGCGGATTCGCGTGGGACGTGCTGCCCCTACCAGATGGTCCGGCCGGACACGTGTCGGTCGTCGGGCAAGCTGGACTCGGTGTAATGGCCAAGGGCAAGCATGCAGACGAGGCCACGAAGTTCCTCGCGTACTTCACGAACCCAACGAACAGCAAGAAGCTCGCGCAGTTCTTCCCGCCGCCCCGCACGTCACAGCTGAACGCTCAGACGCTCGCGGCGACGAACAAACTGCTGTCGGAGGATCAAATCAAGAATGTCGTCATCGACGCGTTCGATGGCGCGGTCACCAAGCCAAGCCACACCAATTCGGCTGAGATCGCGGCGAAGGTCAAAACCGCACTCGACCCGATGTGGAAGGCCGACGCGAACGTGAAGTCGGTGCTCGGCGGCGTGTGTTCTGCAATCAAACCGATGCTGGCCGGGTAAGGAAGCTCTTCGTGTCACTCGCAGTAAAAGATCGTCCGGTCCGGGATGGCTCCCGGGCCGGGCGGTCGGCGCCGCCCCGAGCGCGACGCCAGCTCACCCTGAAACGCAGGGACTCCATAGCCGGATACCTGTTCGTCGCCCCGCAGGTACTCGGCATCGTGATCTTCGTGCTTGTTCCGCTCGCGCTTGTTGTGTTTTACAGCTTCCAAGAGTGGAACGTGCTCTCTGGGTCGATCAACTTCGTCGGCGCGGCGAATTACGAGAAGCTTCTCGCCGATCCCCAGATCGGGCAGGTGCTGTTCGCGACCGCCGTGTTCTCCGTTGGTCTGGTTTTGTGCAACATCCCGCTGGCACTCATCCTGGCCACGCTTTTGAACCGGTCGGGCCGGGGCATTGCATTCTTCCGCACCGTCTTCTTCTCTCCCGTCGTCGTGTCTCTGGTCGCGTGGACACTCGTCTGGGGGTTCCTCCTGCAAGACAACGGAGGCATCAACGGATTGCTCAAAGTCTTCGGCATTGCCGGTCCGAACTGGTTGCAGAACGGCCCGACCGCCATGGCGGCGGTCATTGTCGTGCAGGTGTTCAAAAACGTCGGACTGAACATGGTGCTGTTCCTCGCTGCCCTCCAGGGCGTGCCGCGTGAGCTCTACGAGGCGGCGCGCGTCGACGGTGCAACCGGTTGGGTGCTGTTCAAACGGATTACCCTGCCGATGATCTCTCCTACGGTGCTTCTGACCGTGATCATCACCATCGTGGGCTCGCTGCAGGTATTCGCGCAGATTGCGGTCTTGACCCAGGGAGGTCCCGGACTGTCGACGAACGTGCTCGTTTATTACCTGTTCCAGCAGGCGTTCGACTTCCACCATTTCGGATACGGCTCAACGCTGGCGATCGTGCTCTTCGTCATCGTGCTCGTGCTGACCGTCGTCCAATGGCAGCTGCGCAAGAAGTGGGTGTTCTATGAGAACTGATTCGAGAACTGATTCACCGGGCGCACTGGTCGTGCCTGCCCCGGCGCTGGCCGCTGCTTCCGTCGCAAAACGGCCAGCGGCATCCGGTCGCAAGCGCTGGTCGCGAGCCGTGCTGTACATCGTCTTCTCGGTCATCGCCATACCGTTCCTGTTTCCGACCTGGTGGATGATCACGTCATCCTTCAAGTCCGTCAATGAGATCCTGTCGTTTCCGCCGTCATTGATCCCGCTGTCTCCGTCAATGGAGGCTTACGTCAAGGCGTTCACGTTCCAGCCGTTCGCGCAGCAGTATTTCAACAGCATGTACATCGCGGTTGTCGTCACACTCACGACCATGCTGATCTCATCGATGGCAGGCTATGCGTTCGCTCGCATCCGGTTCCGCGGCCAGAACATCCTTTTCCTCGTGGTGCTTGTCGGGTTACTGATCCCCAGCGAGGTCACGATCGTTCCGCTCTTCCAGATGTTCAATTCGCTTGGGCTGGTGAACACGCACTGGCCACTGATCCTGGTGACATCGTTCGGTGCACCAAGCGTGCTTGCGACATTCATCATGCGGCAATTCTTCATCTCGCTTCCGGGCGAGCTGGAGGAAGCTGCACGCCTCGACGGCCTAGGTCGACCCGGCATCTGGTGGAAGATCGCCATGCCGCTGGCGAAGCCCGCACTGTCTGCTGTAGCCATCTTCACGTTCCTGAACGTATGGAATCTTTACCTCGAGCCGACCGTGTACCTCTCGTCGCCCGACCTGTTCACGCTTCCGCAGGCGTTGACCCGGTTTGTGGATGCATACAGCGGACCGATGTGGAACGTGCAGCTCGCCGCGGCGACCCTCACGGCGCTGCCTGTTCTGATCGTGTTCGTCGTCGCGCAACGGCAGTTTGTCGAGGGGCTGGCTCAGACCGGGTTGAAGGGGTGAGGCTCAGCGGTCTCAGCGCGGCGACGCCGTCGTCTCCATTGTGAGCACGGGCGTGCCGTCGGCATCCGCGATTCTGAGCTCGACATGCACCGGGCCGAGGGCTGCCAGCGAGCTGGCATGGGTGCCACCACACGGGATGCTCACGGCCGTGCCATCGAGTTCGCATGCCCAGTAGCGGCGGTCCGTGAGGCGCTCGCCGTCGCG
>DATMTC010000396.1:0-2758 GCA_035565115.1 Microbacteriaceae bacterium
CTTCCTGCATTGCGTGGGGTTGGCATCCGATTGAGGTCCGGCGGCGGCGTGCTAACGTCGCGTTCAGCCACTCGAGCGCCACAATGCAGCGGATGATGGAGGGATGACTTCCGCCACAGAACTCGTCGTGCTTCTCGACGAGGCGGGCCAACCGATCGGTGTCGCAGACAAGGCGACGGTGCACGGCACTGACACACCGCTGCACCTCGCGTTCTCGTGCCACGTTTACGACGCGGCCGGGCGCATCCTCGTGACCCGACGGGCACTGACCAAGCGTGCCTGGCCCGGAGTGTGGACAAACTCGTTCTGCGGGCATCCGGCTCCTGGCGAGTCCGTGACGGATGCCGTCGGCCGGCGCGCGCGGCGCGAGCTCGGCATCCGTCTGGCCGATCTGGCACCCGCATTGCCCGACTTTCGATATCGCGCAGTGGATGCGGCCGGAATCGTCGAAAACGAGGTGTGCCCGGTGTTCACGGCGACAACGACGGATGCTGTCACCGCGGCCGCCGACGAGGTCGCAGAGTGGAGGTGGGCTGAACCTGACGCGCTGCTTCGCGCGATCGAGGCCGCGCCGTGGGCGTTCAGTCCGTGGCTGACGCTGCAGTTGCCGCAGTTGTATCAGGACGGCGTGTAGCGCGCAGGGATCGCCTCCACGCTGCGCTATCCCGCGGCCGCACCCCGGTGGAGGCTGGGAGCATGGGGTTCCGCGCTAGTCGTCGAGCCCATTGTGGCGGGCAACTGCGCCCAGCCACGCCAACGATGGCTTCGGAGTGCGCTCGAATGTTTCACGGTCGACCGCGATCAACCCGAAGGTCGGCCGATAACCGCTCGCCCATTCATAGTTGTCAAGGGCGCTCCAGTGCAGATAGCCCCGCACGTCGATGCCATCGGCGATCGCAGAGCGGATGCCACGCAACGCATCCCTCGTATACGCGATCCTGCGCGTGTCATCGGCCGTTGCGATTCCGTTCTCCGTGACGATCACGGGAACCCCGCCCGACAAGCGCCAGGCGCTGCGCACCCCGAGCTCGGCCGCTGGCGGAAAGTACTCCCAGCCGGTGAGCGTCGTCTCGACGCCATCGGCCACCGGAAGCGGGCCGTTCGGGCCGATGAACGTGCGAGTGTACGCCTGCACCCCGACGAAATCATCGCCTGCTGACTGCTCGAGGTACCAGTCGTCACGCGGGTAGCCATATTCGCGCAGCCTGGCATCCGCTCGGGCTCTCTCCTCCGTGCCCGGCTCGCCCGTGGCAACGAACGCCTGCGTGGCAACTGTCCAACCGGAACGCAGACCAGACACGGATGCCAGCACCTCGCGCGAGCGCTTGTGCGCAGCAAGCAGAGCATCCGCAACCTGCAGATCGGGATTGGGCAGCCCGTTGGCAACAAGATTCGCCGCCTTCTCGCCTCCTGCGAGCATCGCTGCGATGTTCGGTTCATTGATGGTGCAGACGTACTCGACACCGCTGCCAAGGATCGGCAGCGCGAGTTCCGTGAAGTGCGCGAACAGATCTGCAGCGTGTGGGTTTCGCCAAAACCCGGCGTCGTGCATCCATCGCGGCACGGTGAAATGCATCAGCGTGACGACCGGATTCAGGCCAAGCTCGAGCGCCGTGTCGACCATGCGTCGATAGTGATCGATGGATGCGCGCGAGACGAAGCCGCGCTCCGGCTCGATGCGCGCCCACTCAATTGAGAACCGGTATGCGTTGAGGCCGGCGTCGGCAAGCAGCTTCATGTCCTGCCGGTAGCGGTGGAAGCTGTCGGTCGCATCACCGCTCGGCTCCGCGATTGGGGTATCAGCGGCGTGCTCCTTGACCCACCAATCGCTGTTGACGTTGTTCCCTTCGACCTGATGGGCGGCGGTGGCCGCTCCCCATAGAAAGCCGTCGGGGAATCCACGTGCCGCGCTCATTGTGCAGTCTCCCGTCTGTCGCCTGACGGATTCGGGATCGCGTCGAGCAGCTGCACCGTATAGTCGTCCTGCGGGTGTTGGAGCACATGCGCCGTGTCGCCTTCTTCGACAACGGTGCCCTTGTTCAGCACCATGATCTGGTCGGTGACCAAGCGTGCACTGAGCAGATCGTGGGTGATGTAGAGCATGCTGACACCCCACCGCAAACGCAGGTCGTCGAGGAGTGCGAGAACGCCGGCTCGCAACGAAACATCGAGCATGGATGCCGGCTCGTCGGCGATCAGAACCTGAGGGTCGCAGGCGAGCGCTCGTGCGATCACAACTCTCTGCCTTTGTCCGCCCGAGAGCTGGTGCGGAAGTTTGGCCGCGAACTGCTCGACAGGGGTCAGCCCAACGACCTCGAGCAGTTCGAGCACGCGCTGTCGTGCAGCTCGGCCACGCAGCGACGAGAAGTTCGCGATCGGGCGTGAAAGCGCGTATTCCACGGTATGCACTGGATTCAGCGCCGAGTATGGGTCTTGGAACACCATCTGAACCTCACGGTGCAGTGACTTGAGATCACGCCTCTTGATCGACTCGACATGCGTGTCGCCGAACGTGATCGTGCCGGCGGTCGGGCGTTCAACACCGGTGATCATCTTCGCGATCGTGCTCTTACCGCTGCCGCTTGCGCCGACGAGCGCCATCGACTGGCCGGGCTCGAGCGTGAACGACACATTGTCGACCGCGCGCACGGGTTGCTCACCGCGACGAGGTGGCGGGTAGGTCTTTGACACACCGGACACCACGATCGCCTCGCGCGCGGCCCTGCCCTCCCGCGCGGCGACCGCCGTGCCAGCAGTC
>DATMTC010000397.1:0-1503 GCA_035565115.1 Microbacteriaceae bacterium
GATCACCGCCCCTGTCGGGATCGACCCAGATGGCGCCGTGGCGATCTTTGCTCAGCACAAGATCGAGAAGCTGCCGTTGGTTGACGGTTCAGGCATCCTCAAGGGCCTCATCACGGTCAAAGACTTCGACAAATCCGAGCAATACCCGAACGCCACCAAAGACGACGAGGGTCGTCTGCGCGTTGGCGCCGCGATCGGCTTCTTCGGCGACGCGTGGGACCGCGCCATGGCCCTCGTCGACGCCGGCGTCGACGTGATCGTCGTCGACACGGCCAACGGCGACAGCGAGGGCGTGCTCGACATCATCAAGCGGCTCAAGAACGAACCGGCCGCGGCGCACGTCGACATCATCGGCGGCAACATCGCGACCCGCTCAGGTGCCCAGGCGCTCATCGACGCCGGCGCTGACGCGATCAAGGTGGGCGTCGGCCCTGGCTCGATCTGCACGACGCGTGTCGTCTCCGGCGTCGGCGTTCCACAGGTGACAGCCGTGTATGAAGCATCGCTGGCCGCACGTGAGACGGGCATCCCGGTGATCGCCGATGGCGGGCTGCAGTACTCAGGCGACATCGCGAAGGCACTCGTGGCAGGTGCGGACTCTGTCATGCTCGGCTCACTTCTGGCCGGATGCGACGAGAGCCCCGGCGACCTGGTGTTCGTCAACGGCAAGCAGTTCAAGAAGTACCGCGGCATGGGTTCGCTCGGCGCGCTGCAGACACGCGGCAAGAAGACCTCGTACTCCCGCGACCGTTACTTTCAGGCGGATGTGCCGAGCGATGAGCAGCTCATTGCAGAGGGCATCGAGGGCCAGGTGCCCTACCGCGGTCCGCTTTCCGCCGTCGCCTATCAGCTCACGGGCGGCCTGCGACAGTCGATGTTCTACGTCGGAGGACGCACAATCCCCGAGCTCAAACAGCGCGGCAAGTTCGTGCGCATCACGCCTGCAGGACTGAAGGAATCGCATCCGCACGACATCCAGATGGTTGTCGAAGCGCCGAACTACCGCGGCTAGCGTTCCGCGCGGCCCGCATCCGTTCTGCGTTGGCCGCGCCCCGCGCATCCGTTCTGCATTCACGTTTCTCTGCGCCGAGTGCTCCCTAATGGTCGCTTCGGCGCCGTGAGAGTGACCATGAGGGAGCACTCGGCGAGGGGAGCAGGTTTCGGATGCTCCGGGTCGTCGCGTATGCTGGCAGGCTCGGCAATTGTTGGGCGCCTTCCAGGCGAAAACCTGGCGAGGCAGGCACGCTCAGCGAAAGAGATGTTCAGACGTGGGCTACATCGATGTCTCCGGCGTCAGCTACGCACTGCTCGACGGGCGGCCCCTGCTCGACGAGGTGTCGTTCCGCGTCGGCGAAGGCACAACGACAGCGCTGATCGGCGCGAACGGTGCAGGCAAGACCACGCTGCTGAAGATCGTTCGCGGCGAAATCAGCCCGGATGCCGGCAGTGTCGGCATCGACGGCGGCCTCGGGGTGATGGACCAATTCGTCGGGCACATCCGCG
>DATMTC010000398.1:0-2338 GCA_035565115.1 Microbacteriaceae bacterium
TCTGCCACCAGCTTCGCCAGGTATCCGGCATCCATTCGCCTGGCCAGATCGTGACGGGCCGGAATCGACGCGAATGCGCGCGTGTCGTCGACGAAACCGCTCGTGTTGTAGAAGCCGGCCGTCTCCGTTGTCAGTTCCCTGAATCGCGCCATGCCGCCGGGCGAATCGAGGAACCACCACGGCGCCCCGAGGCGCACGCTCGGAAAAGCGCCAGCAAGCGGGGCAAGTTCACGCGAATACACCGTCTCGTCGATCGTGAACAGGATGATCCGGAACCGCGCGTCGTGGCCGAACTCGGCAAGCAGCGGTCGCAGCGCACTGGTGAACTCGACCTGCACCGGAATGTCAAAGCCGTGGTCACTGCCGTACCGCTCGAATTCGCCAGGCGAATAGTCGCGAAGCACGCCTGGGTGCACCTGCATCACCAGGCCGTCGTCGAGTGACATGCGCGCCGTCTCGAACAGCATGTTGGCCGCAAACGCCGCCCCGTCTGAAGCGCTGACCGGGCCGCGCAGTGCGGCGTCATAGATGCGCTGAGCATCCGCCTGCTGCAGCGGAGTTGTGTCTGGCGAGAAATGCCCGTGATCGCTCGCCCTGGCTCCCGCGGCCGCGAATGCGAATCGACGCTGCCTGATCGCGTCGAGAAAACCGGCGTAGTCGTCCGCGGCGATTCCGCTGCGCTCACTCAGGGCGCGGATGCCGTCGGCCCAGCCCGCGCGATCCGGATAGAACAGGGCGTCTGGGCGGAAGGTCGGAACGACGCGATCGCCCCAGCCTGCCGATGCGAGAGCCGCGTGTGCCGCGAGATCGGACTGCGGAGCATCCGTGGTGCTCAAGATCTCGATGTTGAACCTGTCGAACAGCGGCTGCATGCGGAACTCGTCGCGTTCGAGCGTCTCGCTGAGCTGATCGTAAAGTTCGTCAGCAGTGTCTGCCGACGGCTCGACGCTCGCGCCGAAGACGTCGACGAGCTCGTGCTCGAGCCAATACCGCGTCGGCGTTCCCCTGAACAGCTTCCAGTTCGCGCAAAACAGACGCCAGATCTCGCGATGATCGGTCTGAGCCTTGCTATCAGACGCCCCGTCGCGTCGGGGGATGCCGAGGTCGCTGTTCAGCAATCCGTGCGAGACCAGCATGCGCCGCAGGTAGTGGTCAGGGATGACGAAGAGCTCGGCAGGATCGCCGAACGCGACGTTGTCGCGGATGTCTTCTGCAGCGATGTGCCCGTGCATCGACACGAGCGGCAGCGCGGCGATCTGATCGTAGATCTCTCGGGCGACAGCGAGTTGCCCGGGCTCCGCGGGGAGCGCTCGATCGGGATGAAGACTCCACGGTGTGCTCATCTATTGCCTCTCCAATGAAACAAGAACGCGTTGTGTTTCAGTCATGATCCGGTGCGCAGCCCGTCATGAACGCGATGTTCCCGTCACTATACCGCGAGTTGGCGCCAGCATTCCGGCTGATTCAGGAGGCGGCCTGCTGCAACAGGTCACAAATACGCAACGACGCTTGACGAAACAGTGAAAAGGTTTGCAGAATGGCACTCGGGCCTGCGCGGTGTGCAGGTCGACCTGCACGAGGAGGTGTGAGCGTGGCCGTAACGATTCGAGACGTCGCCCGTGAGGCTGGCGTCTCCATTTCGACCGTGTCCAGGGCGCTCGCCTCCCCTGAGCAGGTCGCTGAGAAGACGCGGCTGCACGTTCAAGCGACGGCCACCCGCATGGGCTACCGGCCGAACAGCAACGCTCGCAGCCTGATCACGGGTCGAAGCGGCAGCATCGGCCTGGTGGTTCCCGATCTCGAGAACCCGTTCTTCGGCTCCGTCTGCAAGGGTGTGCAGGCGCGTGCCCGGGCCGCCGGATACACGGTGTTCGTCGCAGACACAGACGAGGATCCGACAGCAGAGGCCGAGATCGTCCGCAGCCTGATCAAGCAGGTCGACGGCGTCATCCTCTGCTCGTCCCGCACAACGGATGACGAGATCAGGCAGTTGGCGAACGAGACCCCTCTCGTGCTTGCGAACCGTTACCTCGACGGCATCCCATCGATCATCTTCGACAACGGGGCGGGCGTCGAGGTGGTTCTGCGCCACCTTGTTGCACTCGGGCATCGGAAGATCGCATACGCAGGCGGCCCACGGCAATCGTGGTCGAACGATCAGAGAGCGGATGCTTTCACTCGGTTCGGACGCGAAAGAAGCGACCTGGAATTGATCGAGCTCGGCAACTTTCCGCCGTACTTCTCCGGCGGCGTTCAAGCAGCCGACCTTGCCGTTGCCAGCGGCGCAAGCGCCGTCGTTGCCTTCAACGACATCATGGCGCTCGGGCTCATCGATCGG
>DATMTC010000399.1:0-2917 GCA_035565115.1 Microbacteriaceae bacterium
CGACTCGTACAGCCGCACGATCAGATCGCCGGATCGGTCCTCAGCCAGCTTTACCGCCTCAACGACGACCGCCGGATTGTCCACCGTGACCAACGCGGCCACGGCGTCAGCTCCCGCACCCGCGCGCAGCGGCAGATTCACCCGGTAGCCCTCGCGCACCGCGTCGGCGATGTCGGCTCCGACCGTGAACGAGCTCGTGAATACGTGCTCGCCCTGGTCGGCGTCAGGGTCGGGGAACAGCTGCGCACGCAGCAGCGATTGGCGCAGAAGCGTCGTCGAACCGCCCCCGGCCCGCTCGTGCCTGCTGACGTCGTGCCCATACGTTGCGTCGTTGGCCACAGCGACGCCGAACCCGGGCTCGCCGACGTGCATCCACCTGTGCGCGCTCGTCTCGAACCTTGCGAAGTCCCACGATGTGTTCTCACTCGTTGGTCGATTCACGTGGCCGAACTGCACCTCGGATGCCGCCTGTTCGGCATGCACATCGAGCGGGAAGGACAGCTTGACGAGCTTCTGCCTCTCATGCCAGTCGACGCGCGTTGTGATCTCCAGACTGGTGCTTCCGGCCAGCAGCGCGAATTCCTGCGTGAAACGTGACGAGCCGAACGAGCGCTCAACGCGCACGGCAACGCGTCCGTCGCCTGCCGCGCCATCCGACAACACCGTCATTGAGTCGACGCCATCGAGCACGCTCTCATGCCTGCGGTAGTGCCTGTCGATGTCCCACGCCTCCCACTGGTTGGGGGTGTCACGGAAGATCTGCAATTCGGCAGCGTACGCTCCGGGCGCCACCGCATCCCGCCCGCTTCTCAGGTCGACGGCCGAGACAACGCGACCCGACGCATCCAGCACGAATCGCGCCCGATCGCTGATCAGGGCGAATCCGTCGCCATCCGCTTCAATCCGCACGCTGCCGGAGCGCTTTGGCACGCCGGCCGACATCGCTGCGACCCCATCGACCTCGAACGGAGCAGCATTGAACGCGACAGCAGTGGCCGCGACAGTGCCTTCGCTCAGCTCGCCGGCCTCGCGCCGCCCCGATTCACCGAGCGCCTCGATCGCACCGGCGATGATCTGTTCAAGTTCGGCCTGGACTCGCGCATAGTTCTCTTCTGCGACTCGGTACACCCACGCGATGGATGACCCAGGCAGAATGTCGTGGAACTGCTGCAACAGCACGACCTGCCACAATTCTTCGAGTTGTTCATACGGGTACTCGAAGCCGGTGCGGATGCTCGCGGTCGCCGCCCACAGTTCGGCCTCGCGCAGCATGGACTCGCTTCGGCGGTTGCCGCGTTTGGTGCGCGCCTGCGATGTGTACGTGCCGCGGTGGAACTCCAGGTAGAGCTCGCCCGTCCACACCGGCGGCTGCGCATACTCGGCTTCTGCTCGTTCGAAGAACGTCTGTGGCGACTCGATCTGCACGGTAGGCGAGCCCTCGAGCGAACGGCTGATCGCAGCAGCGGCCAGCATTTCCCGCGTGGGGCCGCCGCCACCGTCCCCGTAGCCGAACGGCACGAGCGACGAGTTCGCCTCCCCCTTTTCCGCGTAGTTGTGCTCAGCACGAGCGAGCTCGAGCGCTGAGAGGTTCGAGTTGTATGTGTTCACCGGCGGAAAGTGAGTGAACACTCGAGTGCCGTCGATACCCTGCCAGTTGAAGGTGTGATGCGGGAACACATCCGTTTCGTTCCACGACAGCTTCTGCGTCAGGAAGTACTTCGACCCTGCAGCAGCCACGATCTGCGGCAGCGCGCCAGAGTAGCCGAACGAGTCCGGCAACCACACCTCGAGCGGTTCGACGCCGAACTCCCGAATGAAGAAGCCCTTCCCTGCGATCAGCTGCCGCGCCATCGACTCCCCTGACGGCAGATTCGTGTCAGATTCCACCCACATGCCGCCGACCGGAATGAACCTTCCTTCTGCGACGCGCTCACGAATCCGTTCGAACAGCTCGGGATAGAACTCCTTCATCCAGGCGAACTGCTGCGCGGATGAACACGCGAACAAGAACTCAGGGTCGTCATCCATCAGCTGCAACACATTCGAGAACGTGCGCGCACACTTGCGGATGGTCTCGCGCACCGGCCACAACCAGGCCGAGTCGATGTGCGCGTGCCCGATCGCGCTGATCCGATGGGCGCTCGCGTTGGCCGGCTTGGCGAGAACGCCCGCGATCGCTGCCCGGCCAGCGGATGCTGTGCCTGCCACGTCGTCCGGATCCATCGCGTCGATCGCGTGCTCGAGTGCGCGAAGGATCTCAGCAGGGCGCACGGTGGCCTGATTCAGCTGTGCCATCAGCCCGGCAAGCGCAAGGAACTCTTGGTCGAGCTGCCACACCTCGACATCGAGTAACGCGACATCGATGAACCGGAGCGCATAGATCGGTGCTGTACCGGCAGTGAGCGTGTCGCCCAGCTTCGTCGGATGAATGAATCCGCCTGCCCCCACGTCTGGGTTGGACGCCGCCTCGATGTACAGGTCGATTTCACCTCCGATGCTGACATCGACCGGCACGTGCATGTTGAACGGTTCGATCGCCTTGACGATGCTGCCATCCGGCGCATACACGAGACCTTCGGCCTGGAACCCCGCTTGCCCGCCCGTGAATCCCAGGTCGACGAGCACTTCAGCACGGGTGCCTTCCTGACTCCACGTCTCTGGGACCCGCCCGGTGACGTGGAACCAAGTGGTCCCCCACGGCTTTCCCCACGGCGTTCCGACAGCAAACGGTGTGTAGCTCTGCTGCACCGCTTCGGCGAACGGCACGGGCTCGCCAGGCACCTCCCATGCCTCAATGGCCAGCGGCATCCGCTCGCGATAGATAGCCGGCGCGATGCGCTCGATGACAAATCGTGCGATTCGGGTGCGGACCAGCTCGGAATTGTCGTGCACGAAGTACTCCTTGGATTTGTCAGAT
>DATMTC010000400.1:0-6604 GCA_035565115.1 Microbacteriaceae bacterium
CGGTGACGTCGAAAACTGTGCTACAGCAGGCTGATATCACCCGAGCGTTGACTCGGATCTCGCACGAGATCCTGGAGTCCAATCGGGGAACAGACAATCTGGTCATCCTCGGCATCCCGACCAGGGGAGTGACACTCGCCAAGCGCATCGGCGAGATCATCAGCACAATCGAACAGGATGCCCCTGCTGAGCTTGTCGGATCGCTCGACGTAACAATGTACCGAGACGATCTTGGCCGTCACCCCACCAGGCCACCGTCGCCCACGCACGTTCCGCGCAGCATCGACGGCGCCACCGTCGTGCTCATCGACGACGTGCTCTACTCGGGTCGCACCATCCGCGCGGCACTCGACGCGCTCAGCGACATCGGCCGCCCCCGCAGCGTGCGCCTCGCCGTATTGGTCGACCGCGGACACCGACAACTGCCGATCCGCGCAGACTTCGTCGGAAAGAACCTTCCGAGCGCCGCAAACGAACGCGTGAACGTACACCTCACCGAGATCGATGGTGACGAGTATGTCAGCATCGAATCACCGCAGAACGGGAGTGCAGCGTGAGACATCTGCTCTCAACGAAAGACCTCGGCAGTGCAGAAGCGATTGGACTGCTCGACGTTGCCGAAGACATGGCGGATGTCGCCAATCGCGAGATCAAAAAGCTCCCGACACTGCGCGGCAAGACCGTCGTCAACCTGTTTTTCGAAGATTCGACCCGCACCCGCATCTCATTCGAGGCCGCCGCCAAGCGACTCTCGGCAGATGTCATCACGTTCAGCGCCAAAGGCTCGAGCGTTTCGAAGGGGGAGAGCCTCAAAGACACCGCACAAACCCTGCAAGCCATGGGGGCAGACGCCGTCGTCATCAGGCACGGCGCCTCAGGCGCCCCGCACACGCTCGCGGCAAGCGGCTGGATCGACGCCGGCATCCTGAACGCAGGCGACGGCACCCACGAGCATCCGACCCAGGCTCTGCTCGACGCATACACCATCCGCAAGCGACTGCACGGCAGCGCATCCCGCGGCCACGACCTCGACGGCGTCACCGTCACGATCGTCGGCGACATTCTGCACTCCCGCGTTGCACGCTCGAACGTGTGGCTGCTCAACACGCTCGGCGCCCACGTCACCCTCGTCGCACCCCCAACCCTTCTGCCCGTCGCCATGCACGGCTGGCCTGCCACGATCGGATTCGACCTGGATGCAGCGCTCGAGCACCGACCTGACGTCGTGATGATGTTGCGCATCCAGGCTGAGCGGATGCATGCCGCGTTCTTCCCGAATTCTCGTGAGTATTCAAGACGCTGGGGATTGGACGACGTCAGGATGAGCAAGCTGAGCACCGGTAGCATTGTCATGCACCCAGGGCCGATGAACCGCGGCCTCGAGATTTCTGCTGCAGCCGCCGACTCGCAGCAGTCGACGGTGCGCGAACAGGTTGCCAACGGAGTTTCTGTGCGGATGGCAGCACTGTATCTGCTGCTCTCCGGCGAGCGATCGATCGGCCGGACGCCAGGCGACGCCGTCTGGCAAGGGCAAGACGAGAAGGAAGGCCGGTAGCACGTGACCGAGCATGACGCAGCGACACGCCGCTACTTGATCGCCGGCGCAACCCTGGCCGACGGAACCCGCACCGACCTGCTGATCGAAGGCGGCCGCATCTCGGAAATGGGCACGGCACTGACCGCACGCGGAGCTGACCAGATCGACGCAGACGGCCTGATCGCGCTCCCAGGGCTTGTCGATCTGCACACCCACCTGCGTGAACCTGGTTTCGAGGCGAGCGAGACGGTGCTCACCGGAACGCGCGCTGCAGCAGCAGGCGGCTACACCGCCGTCTTCGCCATGGCAAACACCGCCCCAGTAGCCGACTCGGCAGGCGTGGTCGAACAGGTGTTGACCCTGGGCGAATCAGCAGGCTATGCCACGGTTCAGCCGATCGGCGCCGTCACGCGAGGACTGGCAGGCGAGCAACTCGCAGAGCTGGGCGCCATGGCTGCATCTCGCGCCAGGGTGCGCGTGTTCTCCGACGACGGCATGTGCGTATCAGACCCGCTCCTGATGCGCCGTGCACTCGAATACGTGAAGGCGTTCGACGGCGTCATCGCCCAGCACGCTCAAGAACCACGACTCACCGTAGGTGCTCAGATGAACGAGGGCGCGCTCAGCGGAGAGCTCGGGCTCACCGGATGGCCAGCCGTCGCCGAGGAATCGATCATCGCTCGTGATGTTCTGCTTGCAGAACACGTCGGAAGCCGCCTGCACATCTGCCACGTGTCAACAGCCGGATCCGTTGACGTCATCCGCTGGGCGAAGGCGCGCGGCATCACGGTCACCGCGGAGGTCACACCTCACCACCTGCTGCTCACCGAAGATCTCGTCGCCGGATATGACGCGCGGTTCAAGGTGAATCCGCCGCTGCGCAGAACCGAGGATGTGCACGCGCTGCGCGAAGCGCTTGCAGACGGCACCATCGACATCGTCGCAACCGACCACGCGCCGCATCCTGCCGAAGCCAAGGACTGCGAATGGGATGCAGCAGCCAACGGAATGGTCGGACTCGAAACCGCACTGTCCGTCGTGCACGCGGCAGTCGTGCAATCGGGTCAGCTGAACTGGCAGGATGTCGCGCGCGTGATGTCGCACACCCCCGCGGCCATCGGGGGCCTGCGCGGTCGTGGCGTCCATGCAGGACGAGGTAGCCAAGGTGAACCCATCGCTGCTGGCGCGCCCGGCGAACTCACGCTCTACGATCCGACGGCGACGCGCCGCTTCAGCGCAGCAGACCTCGCAGGCAAGGCCACCAACTCCCCGTATATCGACAGCACGCTGCCCGGCCGCGTGGTCGCCACATTCCACCGTGGGCATCCGACCGTGCTGAACGGCCGCGTCGTCGACCAGCCGACACGCGGCGCAGCGGAGGTGTTCCATGGATAAGCTCTGGCCGACTCTCATTATCGTGGCCATCGTGATCGTGGTGTTCGGCGCGATGTGGTGGGGATGGCGCAGACGCTCGCGCCGCGACTCTGCACTGCAGCCAACGCAAGAGATCCCGCGTGAGCTCGGCACGATTCACCTCGAGACCGACCTGTTCTATGTTGCGACAACCGAGCACGGTCAGCCGCTGGAGCGACTTGCCATCCGCGGGCTGAGCTTTCGCGGACGAGCGCACGTCACGGTCGCGGACGCAGGGATCGCGATCGGGGTGAGCGGTGAACCCGACGTGTTCATCCCAGCAGACGTGATCGACTCCGTCGCCACCGCGACAGTCACCATCGACAGGGTGGTGGAGCCGGACGGCCTCGTCAGGCTCAGCTGGCACATCAATACAGCTGCCGGACCCGGCTCAGGGCCCGTTGTCGACAGCTACCTGCGTGCGATAGAGCCAGACGATAGAGCCACACTTCTCGCAGCAGTGAACATCATTTCGCAGGGCGAAAACCCGAACCCAACGGATATCCATAACACAACAGAAGGTGAGGTGTAGCGTGGCGCGTTCAACGCCTGCAGTCCTGGTTCTTGAGGATGGAACCCGCTATGTCGGACATTCGTACGGCGCGCGAGGCCGCACCCTCGGCGAGGTCGTGTTCTCGACAGGCATGACCGGATATCAGGAGACACTCACCGACCCGTCGTACGCCGGCCAGATCGTGCTCATGACGGCGCCGCACATCGGCAACACCGGCATGAACGACGAAGATATGGAATCACGTCAAATCTGGGTTGCCGGTTACGTGGTGCGCGACCCGTCACGTGTCGTCTCGAACCACCGAGCCCAGCGCAGCCTGGAAGACGATCTGACCACCGGGGGGATCGTCGGCATCAGCGGCATCGACACGCGCGCGGTCACCAGGCACATCAGGTCGGCAGGAGCAATGCGCGCCGGAGTCTTCTCTGGCGAACAGTTCGAGCTGAGCGACTCTGAGCAGCTCGAACTCGTGACGAGTACCGCCGCGATGACAGGCAGAAACCTGTCGGCAGAGGTGTCTACTCCCGAGCCGTACACGATCCCAGCGTCTGAACCGCGAATCGCATCCGTCGCCGTGCTCGACCTCGGCGTCAAGCTGTCGACCCTGCACTACCTTGCCGCCCGAGGCTTCGACGTGCACGTGCTTCCGCAACAGGTGACATCGGCAGACGTGCTTGAACTGAAGCCGGATGCGCTGTTCTACTCGAACGGGCCAGGTGACCCCGCGGCATCCGAAGCGCACGTCGAACTTCTGCGAGACGTGCTGCGAGCAGGCATCCCATATTTCGGAATCTGCTTCGGAAACCAGCTTCTCGGCCGCGCGCTCGGCTTCGGAACGTACAAGCTGCCGTTCGGCCACCGAGGCATCAACCAGCCGGTGCTCGACAAGTCGACCGGGCGCGTCGAGATCACCTCGCAGAACCACGGGTTCGCCGTCGACGCACCCATCGAGGGCGTCCATGACTCACCTGCAGGATTCGGCAGAGTCGAAGTCAGCCACTTCAGCCTCAACGACAACGTCGTCGAGGGCCTCAACTGCCTCGACCTTGACGCGTTCAGCGTGCAGTACCACCCCGAGGCGGCAGCAGGACCGCACGACGCCAACTATCTGTTCGACAGGTTCAGGGACATGGTCGCCCTTCGACAAGCTCAGGGACCGACAAGACAAGCTCAGGGACCGACAAAGGGAGACGCCGAGTAATGCCAAAACGTGACGACATCAAGAGTGTTCTCGTCATCGGCTCAGGCCCGATCGTCATCGGGCAGGCCTGCGAGTTCGACTACTCGGGAACCCAGGCATGTCGTGTGCTGCGCGAAGAGGGAGTGCGCGTCATCCTGGTGAACTCCAACCCGGCGACGATCATGACAGACCCGGATTTCGCGGATGCGACATACGTCGAACCGATCACCTGGCAGGTCATCGAGACGATCATCGCCAAGGAGAAGCCGGATGCGATCCTGCCGACCCTGGGCGGCCAGACCGCGCTCAACGCTGCAACGCAGTTGCACGAGCACGGCATTCTCGAGAAGTACGGCGTCGAACTGATCGGCGCCAAGTTCGAGGCCATCCAAAAGGGCGAAGACCGGCAGATCTTCAAGGAACTCGTCATCGCGGCGGGCGCAGATGTCGCTCGCTCGCACATTGCGAAGACCGTAGAAGAAGCCGTCGGATTCGCCGAGGATCTCGGCTACCCGCTCGTGGTTCGCCCTTCGTTCACGATGGGAGGACTCGGAAGCGGTTTCGCATACAACGAGCGCGATCTGCGACGCATCGTGGGTGACGGCATCCACCAGTCGCCGACAAGCGAGGTGCTGCTTGAGGAGTCCATTCTCGGCTGGAAGGAATACGAGCTCGAACTCATGCGCGACACGGCCGACAACACGGTCGTCGTCTGCTCGATCGAGAACGTCGACCCCGTCGGAGTGCACACGGGAGACTCGATCACCGTTGCACCTGCCTTGACTCTCACCGACCGCGAATATCAGCGGCTGCGCGACATCGGCATCGACATCATCCGTGCCGTCGGCGTCGACACAGGAGGCTGCAACATCCAGTTCGCCATCGATCCGGCCAATGGCAGGGTGATCGTGATCGAGATGAACCCGCGGGTCTCAAGGTCGAGCGCTCTGGCGTCTAAGGCCACCGGGTTCCCGATCGCGAAGATCGCAGCAAAGCTCGCGATCGGCTACCGGCTCGACGAGATCCCGAATGACATCACCCGTGTGACGCCAGCCAGTTTCGAGCCGACGCTCGACTACGTGGTCGTGAAGGTGCCCCGTTTCGCATTCGAAAAGTTCCCTGCTGCTGATCCGACGCTAACGACGACCATGAAATCGGTCGGTGAAGCGATGGCAATCGGCCGCAACTACGCGAGCGCGCTGCAGAAGGCGCTCCGCTCACTCGAGAAGCGCGGGTCGTCGTTCCACTGGGGAGCGCAAGCGCACACAGTCGAGGAACTTCTCGAACTGGCTCAGACACCGACCGATGGCCGCATGGTCACGGTTCAGCAAGCGCTGCGCGCCGGTGCGAGCGCCGAGCAGGTGTTCGAGGCCACCAAGATCGACCCGTGGTTCATCGACCAGGTCGTGTTGATCAACGAGATCGCAGACGACGTTCGGAACGCCGAGACACTCGACACAGACACGTTGCGGTACGCCAAGGATCACGGCTTCTCGGATGCTCAGATCGGCCAATTGCGTGGGTTCGGCGAGAACGAGGTGCGCGAAGTTCGCCACATCCTCGGCATCCGTCCTGTCTACAAAACGGTCGACACCTGCGCTGGCGAGTTCCCGGCACTCACGCCGTATCACTACTCGAGCTACGACGCAGAAACCGAGGTGACCGCCAGCGACAAGCGCAAGGTTGTGATCCTCGGCTCCGGTCCGAACCGCATCGGCCAGGGCGTCGAATTCGACTACAGCTGCGTTCACGCCTCGTTTGCACTGCACGACGCAGGCTTCGAGACGATCATGATCAACTGCAACCCTGAAACGGTCTCGACCGACTACGACACGAGCGACCGGCTGTACTTCGAACCGCTCACACTCGAAGACGTACTCGAGGTCATCCACGCAGAAAGCCAGAGCGGTGAGCTCGTCGGTGTTGTCGTGCAGCTGGGAGGGCAGACAGCCCTCGGGCT
>DATMTC010000401.1:0-21348 GCA_035565115.1 Microbacteriaceae bacterium
CCCGAACGCCCGCCGGTGCCGCACGTGCCACGCCGCCTCTGCCACGCTCTGCCGCATGCCTGCCGCGGTGCCGAGCACGCAGTCGAGTCGGGTTCGAGCGACCATCTCGATGATGGTGCGCACCCCGCGCCCTTCTTCGCCAAGCAACTGCCCGACCGTCTGATCGAACTCGACCTCGCTCGACGCGTTCGACCGGTTGCCGAGCTTGTCCTTCAGGCGCTGGATCAGGAACACATTGCGTGTGCCATCGCCGAGCACGCGCGGCACGAGAAAGCAGCTCAGTCCGGACTTCGTCTGCGCGAGCACGAGGAACGCGTCAGACATCGGCGCACTGCAAAACCATTTGTGCCCGGTGAGCCGCCAGCTACCGTCCCCCGCATCGACTGCCAGCGTTGTGCCTGCGCGAACGTCTGAGCCGCCTTGTTTCTCCGTCATGGCCATGCCGATCAGCGCCGAGAACTTTCCCCACGCTGCACCCGTGCGCAGTGTCCCGTTGTATTCGGTGCTCAGCAGTCGCGGCAGCCATTTCTCGGCAATCTCCGGGGTCGTCTGCATGGCCGGAACTGCCGCGTGCGTCATCGAAACCGGGCATGCGTGCCCTGGCTCGATCTGTGCGAACAACATGAAGGTCGCAGCGCGCGCCGTGTTCGCGCCAGGGCCCGGATGCGCCCAGGCAGCCGTGTGGGCTCCAAACCTGACGGCCGCAGCGAGGACACGATGATACGCGTCGTCATACTCGACCTCGTCGATGCGGTTGCCGTACTCATCGTGTGTGTGCAGCACCGGCACGCGCGTGTTTGCCTGCTCCGCGTCGCGCTGAAACTCGGCCGTGCCAACGTGTCTGCCCGCCCGATGCAGGTCGGGGACCGCCCAGCCCGCCCCGTACTCAAGCACGGCCTCTGTCAGCGGCACGTTCAGCTCGAATTCGTCCACGCCCACCCGCGGCGGAACCTGGTTCGTCACCTCGTGAGTTGCCATTCGCAGCCTCCTTGCTCCAGTCATTGACCGCGCATAACTCAGGCTATTCGCACTCTCCCCCACAAGCATCCGCTCGTTTGCGCCTGTGCCTGCGCAGACTCGCACGTGATCTTCCTGAGTTATGCGCAGAGTGCAGGCGTCGGGTGAGAATGGAAGCGTGATCCGACGCAGAGTTCGGGTGAGCGGGCGCGTGCAAGGCGTCGGCTTCCGATACTCGTGCGCGCGAGCGGCCGTGGCGGCAGGCGTCGCTGGCTGGGTGCGCAATCTGCCGGACGGCACGGTCGAGGCGGCATTCGAGGGTGAGGAACACGCCGTGGATGCCATGACCGACTGGATGCGATCGGGCCCGCCGTGGGCGCACGTCACGTCGGTGGACACCGGCGAGGAAGACCCGGCGGGCGTGAGCGGTTTCGACATCCGATGAACGGGCGATAGCAGGAAGGGGATGCGCGTTGACCGACAATCTGTCACCTGAAGATCTGGGCATCGACCTCTCGACCGGAAAACCTCAGCAACTCTACAGATGGTTTCTGGCCAGCATCCTGTTCGGCAAACCGATCCAGCAGAAGGTTTCGGCCGACACCTACCGCGTTCTGATCGAACACGGCCTCACCAGCCCGAAGAAGTTCGCAGTCGTCGCACGCGAGCCGCTGCGCAAACTGTTGGACGACGGCGGCTACGGCAGATTCGACTATCAGATGGCCGACTACCTGCACGCAACTATGGCAGCAGTGGAACGCGGGCACGGTTCCGTGCACCGCATGGTGAAATCGGCGCGGTCCCGCGACGACCTCGCGAAAGTGGTTCAGCAGTTCAAGGGCATCGGCGACACGACAGCACGCATCTTCATCGACCCCATCCCGGCCGCCGTCATCGGGACCGCCATCGCACGCTCCGCGTGAGCAGGGTGACGCTACCGGCGCGGCGAATCTTCAGTCGCCCGACGGAGCCAAGAACTCGGCGATGGCTGCGGCGAGCGCCATGGGGTCATTCACGTGACACAGTTCGCGCGCTGAGTGCATCGACAGCAAGGGAACGCCCACGTCAACCGTGCGAATACCCAATCGCGTGGCGGTCAGCGGCCCGATCGTGGAACCGCACGGAACCGTGTTGTTCGACACGAACTCCTGATAGCTGACGCCCGCCCGCTCGCAAATGCCCGCCCACAAAGCGGCACCGTGCGCATCCGTCGCGTATCGCTGATTCGCGTTGATCTTCAGCAGCGGGCCACCACCCGCGATCGGCGTGTTCGCCTGGTCGTGCTTCTCCGGATAGTTCGGATGCACCGCATGACCTGCGTCAGCAGACACGCACCAGGATGCTGCATATGCGCGCAGGCGGTCCTCGACCGACCCGCCGAGCGTGGCGTTGATCCTGGTGAGAACATCGTCGAGAATCGGGCCGCTTGCACCCGAACGTGACTGTGAACCGAGTTCCTCGTGATCGAATGCGGCAAGAACCGGGATGTGCTGGGCGGATGCGTTCCCATTCAGGTTTGCTGCGGCATTGGCTGCCAACAGTGCCACGAGCCCTGCATAGACCGATGACAGGTTGTCCATGCGGCCCGCCGCGAACAGCTCGTCGCTGATGCCGAACCGCGTGGGTGCTTGCGTGTCTGCGGTCATGATGTCGTAGCCGGCGACGTCCACCGCTTCGATGCCGGCCCGTTCCGCCAAATATGCGATCAGGTCGGAATCGGCCAGGTCGCCGACGCCGAAGACGGGTTTGATGTGGCGCTGCTTGTCCAGCATCAGGCCGTTGTTGGCGTCGCGATCCAGGTGGATTGCCAGTTGTGGGATGCGCATGAACGGGCCGCTGCGCACCCGATGCTCTGTGCCGTGCCGGTCGACGATGCGACCAGCAAGCTCGAGTTCACGATCCAGCCATGAGTTCAGCAGCGGGCCGCCGTAAACCTCCACGCCGGCCTGTTGCCATCCGTTCGAACCGATCGTCGGCTTCGGCTTCAATTTGAACCCGGGAGAATCCGTGTGCGATCCGAGGATGCGAAACGGGGTCGTTGCCGATGCACCCTCTGGTTGGATCCAGGCGATGATCGCGCCATCCCGAATCACGTAATACCCGCCGGGCTGCATCGACCAGGACAGACGCTCGTCTAACGGCGTGAATCCCGCCTCGCCAAGTCGACGCGCGACCTCGCCTGCCGCGTGATACGAAGACGGTGATGCGGTGATGAAGGAGGCAAAATCGTCAATGGATGTGTGGGCGACTGGCATGCGTCCATCCAAGCACTCATTGAGGCCAGGCACTCATTGAGGGAAGCACTCGTCGGCGCAAGCCACTCATCGGCGTAAGAACCGGCTAATCGGCCGCGGCAACACTCACTGCTACGCCCGCCTGCTGAGCAAGATAGACGGCCTCGGTTCGACTGGATGCGCCGAGCTTGCGCAGGATTGCGGACACGTGAACGCTGGCGGTCTTCGTGCTGATGAACAACTGCTCGCCGATCTGCTTGTTGCTCATGCCGTGACCGATCAACTCGAGCACTTGCCGCTCGCGGTCGGTCAGCCGGATCGACGTCGGCCCGGTCGATGTCATGGACCCCGGCGCCTCTGCGCGGGACGCGCTGGACCCAAGGTCGAATCCTGCACGCTGTGACAGCTCGTCCACCCAGCCGACCACGAGGCCAGCACCGATCTCGCTCGCCCGGCGGCGTGCAGCGCATGCGGCCGCTTCGGCGTCAATGCGATCCCCTGCCTCAAGGTGCGCCTGCGCGAGCCGGAACAGCGCATATGGCTTGAGGTGAGCTGGCGCGGTCTGCTGCGACACCGCGGCAACCGCGCGCTGCCAGGCCGCCACACTGGTGCCCTGTTTGCGCGGTCCGCCCAGTTCGGCGTCGAACAACGGAATCCACACGGATGCCGTTGGCCATGCCTCCGATTGTTCGAGCACGGCGCGTAACGCGATCTCTGCAACCTCGGGGTCGGGGTCGGAAACCCGGCCGGTGATACGAAACCGCGCGATGACTCGCGCTGCCACGGTGAGAAGCGGAAGATCATATCCGCTCATCGTGCGATGTTGCGGCGAGAGCACAACGGATGCCGCCTGCCACGCCGCATCCAGGTCACCCTGCGCGAGTGCGATCTCGGCCTCAACGCGGGCGAAACCGAGCCGCGACTGCACCTCAATCTCACTTTGCACGAGCATGCCTGCGCGCCAACCTCGCACCAGTTCGACCGCGGAATGCACATCGCCCTTCCACACGGACAACCACAGGCGCATCCGCTGCAAATGCACCCGAAAGCCGGGAGGAGCATCCAAGGCGAGCGCTGGCCCGAGCAATTCTTCGGCGCGCGGCCAGTCACCGAGAGCCAACAGTGCTTCCACGATGTTCGAGAACAGAATCGCGCCGCTCGTGCGTTCAACGCCCAGCTCACGCGCACGCCGCGATCCGGCCTCGCCGATGCTCACGGCATCTTCGTATCTGCCAAGCAGCGTCATCACGTCTGAAGCGTTGACCCGGTAACGGAGCATCGCGCTCTCACTCGCCTCGGCGAGTTGCCGCGCTGATTCGAGATCACGAAGACCTTCGTCGAAGTCCCCGCGTGCCGAGTGGGAGACGCCGCGGATCGTGTGTGCAACAGACATGCGTGCACGAGCGTTGGTGCGGGTGGCTTCCTCGATCGCCCGGGACGCGATGTCGATCGCCTCATCGAACCTGGCCTCGAGCATCAGCCGAGCGCCGAGATCGCTCAGAAGCAGCGAGCGCACCCGGCTCTCCGATCCATCCGGAATCGTTGCGAGCGCCTGCTCGAGAAGTGCACTCGAGCCTGGCCTGCTCAACGTCGCCAAGAACGTGGCCTTTTCGCGCAACAGCGCGGCGTAAAGCTCAACCTCCGACCTGGAACATTCGTCGAGCGCGATATTGATCAGCGCAAGCGCCCGCTCGGCTTCCCCGGCGTCACGCAACATGATGGCGGTCTCTTGCAACAGCTCAACGTGGCTGCGCTGAGCGAGGTCGGCCGCATCGGGAACCTGATCCCACAACTCGAGCGCCCGCTCGCCCATGTGCGCTGCCGCCCCGTATGCATACGAATCTCGCGCGTTCACCATGGCTTCGACGGTTGCCGAGAAGGCCCTCGTGAGATCGTGCGCCAGATGCCAGTGGTAGGAGATTGCTGCCGCGTCTGACACGCGCGTTTGAGGATCGGACTCGAGCGCCGCGGCAAAGCGGCTATGAAACCGTGTGCGCTCGCCTGGAAGCAGATCGGCGTGGATCGCTTCACGCACCAGCGCATGTCTGAACGTGTATTCGGTGTCGTTTGCGGTGAGCAGGTTGGCCCCGATCGCCTCGCGCACCGCGGCCTCGAGCGCGTCGGCGCTGCCATCAAAAACGTTCGAGATCAGCGCATGGTCGACGCAGATCCCACCTGCTGACAGCAGGCGCAACACGGATTGAGCCGAGTCGCTGAGGCGCTCATACCGAACGAGCAGCAATTCGCGCAGGGTCTCTGGCAGCACGTCGACCCCATCGGTGTCGGCGCATGCGAGTTCTTCGACAAAAAACGGCACGCCTTCACTACGACGGAAGACCGCGTCGACCACATGTGCCGGTGGCGCAACGCCTCGAATGCCTGCCAGTTGTGCCCGAACTTCGGCTCGCGTGAGTCGTTTGAGGTCGAGCCGCCCGAGTCGCCTGGTGCGCTCCAATTCCGGAAGCTGTGACCGAAGCGGATGCCCACGGGGCACTTCATCGCTGCGATACGTCATCAGCAACAGAATGCGACTTGCGGCGAGCATGCGAACCAGAAACCGCACCATCTCCAGGGTCGCGGCATCGGCCCAGTGGATGTCTTCGATCACGATCACGAGCGGATGCTCGCGCGAGACCGTCTCGAGCAGCACGGCAACGAGTTCGTACAGTCGCTCGGCACCGGTGCGCTCAGGCACGCTCTCAACTCCGCTGAGTTCTGGCAGCAGCACGGGGAGGACGGACCGGCCAGCACCAGCCGCCTCCAACAGGCGATCGCGCCCTTCGTCACCGGCGCCAAGCGCACTGCTCAACGCGCGAAGAACAGCGGTGAACGGCGCATACGGGGCTCCGTCTGCACCGAGATCGAGGCATTTGCCGATCAAGACGAGCGCATCCGCGGAGACGCCCGCCGTGAACTCGTCGATCAGACGCGTCTTTCCGATGCCGGCCTCGCCGCCGACCACGACTGCGCGCGGCCGGCCGGCCAGGCTCAATTCGAACTCGTCGCGCAGCGCATCGAGGTCGGACTTGCGGCCGATCATCGACGGGCTGGCTGCGACCGTGCTCATGTTTTCATCCTGCCAGTTGCCACCGACAACGGCAGCTTTGTTAGCGCTTGGCAGAACGCTAGAGCGTGAGACAGTGCTCATCGAGTTGCGGCTAGCTCCTTGTGCTGGCGGTCATCGACGCTGCCCGTCGCCTTGCTCGATTGTCCGGCGCATTCCGCGAACCGCCCGACGATGCTCCCTTCGGTCCACAGCGGTTCGTGCTGCGTGGCGCAAGTGGCTGACGCATCTGCCACTGTTCCCGTGTCTGTCGTGGAGTCGTGGAACCCGTCGCTGTGCGTCTGGTCGACGCTCCCCAGTGGCCGTGCACCGTCCGGCAGCCGGGTCAGCGATCGCGCGGCCCGGCGGTCCATAATCCGATCGAACAGGCGAACGATCGCCCACTTGCTCGCACCGATCGTGCGGGCATCCTGGTTCCAATGTTCAGCGATCCTGCGCCATTCCTGCTCGCGGTCCGCCTGCTGCTCGTTCATTCTCTGCTGCGCGTACTGTTCGACGTACATCATGCCGTCCCCTTAGCTTTTTCGATGTCTTAATCGTGGTTTCTAAGGTGGGGTCGACGGATCGGGAAGATGCCTTATCTTTGCGTCGCGGGCGGCGAGGCGTCTAAGACGGCGCGAGCGGAATGGTCAAGCGTTCGACGTTCTGCTGCCAGAACCCGTAGTCAAGGCCGACCTCGATCTGCACCTCGCGAGCGCGGCGGTCGTGCGAGAGGGTCCAGATGCGGGCGAACGGGGTTTCGAGACACTGCTGAGTGATCCGGTACCTGCCGTCGCTCAGCCACCCTCCGCGAGTGGCGGTTGCGACGCTCGTCATCTCCTCGTGCGGCCAGAACCGGGTCGACCCACGCACCCAATCGGAGCGGCCGATGACGTGCAACTCCGAACGTCCATCACCCGCGGTGAGTGTCAGCGTGCCCCCGGTGTCCGCTGCTTTGTCCCCGCTCAACTGCAGCCGCAGCCGGTCGACGCCAAGAAGGTTGAAAGGCAGCGCGAGTTCGAACGCCGAGAATGCGGTGACTGCAGCGTCGAGGTCCGCAACGGACTCCGCCGCGACGAATTCGGGCGCGGCAAGCTCGAGTTCCGAAAGCTGAAGACTCGCGGTTTCGGCGCGCGCCGCCGCGCCGGGTTCACGCGCCGACCGATCAGAAATTGCCGACTCATCAGAAAAGGCAGGGAGCAAGTATTGCCACACCGCTTCCAGGATGTCCTTGGTGCGGTCGGTGCCGGCGGTGATCGCGATCACGGCACGCTGGTCAGGGATGATGAGCGCGAACTGGCCGTACGCGCCATCAGCCCGGTACGAGTTATGCCGAGAACGCCAGAACTGATAGCCGTAGCCCTGATCCCAGTCGGAGCCGTCAGAGCGATCGGTCGCCACGTGTACCGCTGACGCATCGTCGATCCACGCCTCGCTCAGCAGCCTCCTGCCGTTCCAGACACCACGCCGCCTGTACAGTTCGCCGAACGCAGCCACATCCTCGGTGCGCAAGCGGAGACCGGAAGCACCAAGATTGATTCCTCGTGCGTTCGTTTGCCACTCGGGCGTGCCGATTCCGAGCGGATCAAACAGTCGGGGTTGAAGGTAGTCGCGCACACTCTGACCGGTGCGGGCGCCGATCACAGCCGACAGCACGAAACTGGCTCCCGAGTTGTACAGAAATCTCTCGCCAGGTGGGTAGACGATGGGCGACTCGAGAAAGATCTTCACCCAGTCATGGTGCGGCAGTGCACGCATCAGCTCCATCGTGTCGACCCGGTGACCCGTCGCCATCGATAAAACGTGCCTGAGCGTCAATCCAGCCGTGTTCGCACGAGCGAAATCCGTTGCGTGGCTCGGGAAGAAGTTGAGGATCGGCTCATCGATCGACAGCCGTCCCTCATCCTGAGCGATTCCGATCGCCGTCGAGGTGAAACTCTTCGACACCGAGAACATGATGTGCGGTCGGTCTGCAGAATACGGGTGCCACCAGCCCTCAACAACAACGTTGCCGTCCCGCACCACCATCAGACTGTGCAGGCCAAGACGTTGCTCGCGCACGGCGTCAACGAAGCAACGCACGGATGCTGCGTCAACTCCGCCGGAGCGTGGATCCAACCGTGGCAACGACATCTGTCCTCATTTCCCTCGAATCGCAGTCGACGTTGACACATCCGCCGACCGGTCCTAGCATAGCCAAAGTTTCATAAATCGATTTCACCGACCGGAATGATCATGCCGCTGAATCCTCGTCCACACACAGATAAACCGATTTCTGCACCGGGCCCTGCTTTGCCCGTTGGCAGTCGCCGACGTCGCGCGCGGTCGCGGTTCGGCGTGGCCATTGCCATTTGCGCGGTGCTCTCGCTGTGCACAGTTCTCGCACCTCAAGCGGCGAGCGCCGCCGTGCCGACCACCGCAGATAACGGCTATCCAGACGCGCAGTTCCCATCGTCGATGCCGGACACGACGATCACCTGGTGGACGTTCACGGCGAACCCGAAAAGCCAGGTGAAGGCGTTCAACAAGGTCTATCCGAACATCCACGTCGAAACCCCACTCGTCGGCAGCGACTACACGAAGCTCACCACCGTGATCAAGGGCGGCACCGGCGGGCCGGATGTCGCTGAAGTCGAGTACCAGTACCTCCCGAAGTTCATCGCGACCGGCGGACTGCTCGACATCTCGAAGTATGTCGACAAATATAAGGATCTGTTCTACCCGTGGACTTGGAATCAGGTCAGCCAGGGCAAAGCGGTCTACGGAATCCCCCAGGATGTCGGTCCGACAGCACTGACATATCAGCCGGCCGTGTTCGAACAGAATGGCCTCTCGATTCCACGCACGTGGGCCCAATTCGCCGACGCCGCGCGCGTCATTCACAAGGCGAATCCTGACCAATACATCACGTTTGCTCCGGTGAACGATGGAGCATGGTGGGCGATGCTGTACTGGCAGGCGGGAGCTGTGCTGTTCAAGAACACCGCAGACGGCTGGCAGATCAACCTCGACAGCGCCATCGTGCGGCGCGTCACGAAGTATTGGGCCGGCCTCATCAAAGAGGGTGTTGTCGACGCGACACAGGACTGGACGCCGAGCTGGCAGCACGAGGTTGGGCAGGGAACGTATGCCTCGCTCGTCGGCGCCACCTGGACGCCCGACTACATGGTGCATCCGTTTGCGAACAAGGCGACGATCGATGGCTGGCGCATGACGGACATGCCCCAGTGGTCCACGAAGAAGTTCGTCGGGGCCAACGTGGGAGGCGCGGCCAACGTGGTGCTCACCCAGAGCGCCCATCCCAAGGCCGCAGCGCTATTCGCGGCATGGATCGATGGCAGCGAGCAGGGCGTCACAACACGCATCACCTCCGTTGACGGGGGCGGGCAGGGTATGACGGCCGCCGCAGCGGGCTCCGATCGGCTGCCGGCGTTCTCGGCGCCGTCTGCAGCGCTCGCAGGGCAGAATCCGGCTCCTGTCATCTCGAAGGCGGCCGCGTCGGTCGATCCAGGCTTTCAGTGGAGTCCGTGGTCCGACTATGTGTTCGACGAAATGACTATCGAGTTCACGGATGCTGCCAACGGCAAGCAGACGTGGGACGAGGCGCTTGCCAAGCTGCAAAACAACGTGTCCGTGTTCGGCGCGTCCATGGGCTACACCATCGCGCATAACGACTCGACAGACCCGCACGCGTCCGCGTCGAGCGGCGCTGGCCCGTCTCCTGCGCTCTATGTCGTCCTCGTGCTCGCCCTGTTAGCCGTCGGCGCCATCGTGTATCGGCGCCGCACAGCGGTGGATGCCTGAGCCGCCCTTCTGATTGTCTTCATCGAAGAAAGAGTGAAACCATGTCAACCAGCACATTTGCAGGAAGGATGCCTGCAACGCCTGCTCGGCGTCGAGCGCGCATCGCACGCGTGCCGATCGGGCTGCTCATCCCGTTCGCCATCGTCTTTCTGCTGTTCTTCCTCGGCCCGTTCGTCTATGCGCTTTGGCTGAGCCTGTTCGTCGACAGCGGCAGCGGCAACCAGTTCGTCGGCCTGCAAAACTACATTGTGGCGTGGCAAGACACGGAGTTCTGGCTGTCGTTGCTGCGGGTTGCGTGGTACGGCATCGTCGCGGTCGGCGTCATGCTTGGATTCGGGTTGGGTCTGTCTTTGCTGCTGGACAGCCCGTTCGCCCGCACCAAGACCCTGTTCCGGTTGGTCTATTTTCTGCCGTACGCGGTGCCTGGCGTGATTGCCGCGCTCATGTGGGGCTTCCTGTATTCGCCTCAGTTCAATCATCTGCTCGACCTGTTCTCGGTGTTCAACGGCGGCCAACCCGTCGAACTGCTGAACTCAACGACCCTGCTGTATGCGATCGTGAACATGGCTGCGTGGGGTGGCACCGGTTATACGATGACCATCTATTTCGCGAGCTTGACGTCCATTCCGGTCGAGTTATACGAGGCGGCACGACTCGACGGTGCCAACGAGTGGCAGATCGCATGGCGAGTGAAAATCCCGATGATCCGCTCGACCATTCTCATGACGGTGGTGCTCAGCGTGATCGGTTCGCTGCAGCTGTTCAGCGAACCGTTCGTGTTGAAGAGCATTACGGATGTTCCGTGGAACTACACGCCGAACATGGAGATCTTCAACATGGCATTCACCTACGGCAACTTCACCTATTCGGCCACCCTTTCGATCGTGCTCGCGGTCACGACCTTCATCCTGTCGCTTCTGTTCATGATCGTCACAAGCGAGACACGCCGCGTGCGGCGCCGCAACCGCGTCACACCGGTTGGCACTCCGGCGGTCGGAACTCCGCAAACACCGGATCGACAGGCAACGTCGACCGCAACGAAGCAGCCAGAGCCCATCGGAGCTGACGCATGACCGAGCACGCACCCACGCCGCGCAAAGATTTGAGGATCGAACAATGACGACAACAGCATCCGCACGGCGCCTGGGCACCACGACGCCGATGCAGCACAAGCATCATGCTCGAGCAGCGGGACGCGGCGGTCGATCGAGCACCATCGTCACGATGGCGCTGCTCGTGGTGATGGCCGTCTACTTTCTTGTACCGCTTTGGTGGCTGCTCGTGTCGACGACGAAGTCAACCAATCAGCTGTACAACTCGCAGATGTTCTGGTTCGCCGACAGTTCGAGCCTGCTGCACAATCTCGACTGGGTGAGCAGTTATCAGGACGGCGTGTTCTGGCGGTGGGTGCTCAACTCGGTGCTCTACGCGGGAATCTCGGCCGCGCTCGCCACGCTGATCAGCGCGATGGCCGGGTACCTGATCTCGAAGTACACCTTCCGGGGCAAGGGCGCACTGTCGATGACCGTCCTGGGCGCCTTGATGGTGCCTGCGGCGGCGATGACGATTCCGGTCTTCCTTCTTGTCAAGGAGCTCGGTCTGTTGAACACGCCGATCGCTGTGATCCTGCCGATGCTCTTCAATCCGTTCGGCGTCTACTTCATGATGGTTTACATCCGCGAGGCAATGCCTGCCGAGCTGCTTGACGCGGGGCGCATTGACGGCGCAAACGATTACGGCATCTTTTTCCGCATCGGCATGCCCCTGATCCGCCCCGGGATCGTCACACTGTTCCTGATCACCTTTGTCGGCGCGTGGAACAACTTCACGCTACCGCTCGTGATGCTGACCAAGACCGACCTATACCCTGTGACGCTCGGCCTGCAGATTTGGTCCGCCAACCTGCAGTCTGCCGGTGCTGGGGAGCCGTTGTATCCGCTGATCATGATCGGGGCGTTCATCTCGATCATTCCGATGCTGGTTCTGTTCCCGATCTTCCGCAAATACATCGTGTCGGGGATCACACTCGGCAGCGTGAAATCCTAAGGTCAAGAGTGACGAGTCCAGGCGCGCGCCTCACCGGAAGAAGCAGTGACATGAAGAATGGCGGGTCACGTGGCCGAGGGTGACGGCGAGGTCGGCAAGCGGCCGGATGCGCGCAGGCCGCGCCCCACGATCTATCAGGTGGCCGACCTGGCCAAGGTCTCGCCTGCAACCGTGTCGAGGGTATTCAACGGCTTCAACGTGTCGCCCAAGTATGCGAACGCCGTGAAGAAGGCGGCTGCCGATCTCGGTTTTCGGCCCAACAGTGCCGCCAGAACACTGCGAACACGCACGTCGGAGGTGATCGCACTCGTCATCGCAGACATCGAGAACCCGTTCTTCACCGCGCTTGCGCGTGGTGTGGAGGACGCAGCCCGCTCGGCCGGATACTCGGTTGTGCTCTGCAACAGTGACGAAGATCACGCGCGAGAACAGACCTACCTCACCATCGCGGCCTCGCAGCACATGGCGGGCGTGATCATCACTCCCGCCAGTCGCGAGACCGACGTGAGCGAATGGCTGGATCAGGGCCGGCCGGTCGTGTCCGTCGACAGAACGCTGACGGCCGCCAGTGTCGACTCTGTGCTTGTGGACAATCGCGCAGGTGCACGCGAGGCGACCCGCACACTCTTCGACCGCGGCTACACCCGAATCGCATGCATTGCCGGTCCGAAAGGAACAGAGACGGCCGACGAGCGCGTGAGCGGGTGGCGCGACGTCGTGCTCGAGCGTGACATGGAATATCGGGCGGACTACCTGGTCAGGTCGGTGGCCAAGGACGTCGGTGGCCGCGAGGCCATGAACTCGCTTCTCGCGCTGCCGGAACCACCGGACGCTGTTTTCGTCGGACACAACCTGATGAGTATCGGTGTTCTGGAGGTGATGGGAACCGCGGGTCTGCACCCCGAGACGTACGGCATCTCTGTGTTCGGCGATCTGTCATTCGCCGCAGCGCTGATCCCACCCTCCGTGCATTTCATCTCGCTGCCTGCACGAGAAATGGGTGAAATCGCTGCCAAGGTCATCCTGGATCGCATTGCGGGCGACGACCAGCCTGCACGCACCATCATCGTTCGCAACTGACGGCACGTGCGCCGACAGCGGCGGCGTATCCGGAGATCCCATCCGCTTTTCAGCTTTGGCGGCTTACGCTCAAATCATGACCACTTCTGACGCCCACAGGGGCGACGTCGCACTCACGGACATTCCACTCACAACGATTGACGGCGCATCGACCACCCTGGCCGAATACGAGGGCAAGGTGCTGCTGATCGTGAACGTTGCGTCACGCTGTGGTCTTGCGCCGCAATACGAAAAGCTGGAAGCGCTGCAGAAGAAATACGCCGATCGCGGGTTCACTGTGCTCGGGTTCCCAAGCAACCAATTCCTGCAGGAACTCAGTTCAACGGATGCCATCAAGGACTACTGCTCGACAACGTGGGGCGTGACCTTCCCGATGTTCGAGAAGATCCGGGTGAACGGCCGGCACCAGCATCCGCTCTACGCCCAGCTGACCAAGGTTCCAGACGCAGAAGGAAAGTCGGGCCGCATCACCTGGAATTTCGAAAAATTCGTGATCACGCCGGCAGGCGAGGTGCACCGATTCAGCCCCCGCACCGAGCCGGATGTTCCCGAGATCATCGACCTGATCGAGTCTTCTCTGCCTTCATCGTGACGTCGGAGTGTGCCGCGGCGCTCTTCAACTCGCGGTAGGCGTCGTCGATGCCTGCGCGCAAATCCAGCAGCACACACATCATGTCGCCTCGATCGATAAGCCGTTTTCCGAGAACTGTGCCTGCAAGCGCATCCGCCAATCTCAGTTGAACGCGTCTGTCGGTTGCGTTCTCACTCAGCCACGGATCGCGCACGTAGATGCCGAGCGTGTAGATCAGGTCGTCTGCGTGCATCGTGCGGATGAACGCATCGTCAGGGTGGAATTCGCGCTCGGCTGCCAGCAGCACCAGATCGTTCGTCACCAAAACGCTTGGCCCTTCTGCCTCCAGGCATTCGCGCAGGCACGCATACACACGCTCGATGCGTTTTCGGCGCAGTCCGGTCTTTCCCTCGAGCTGACCCGAGAAGAATTCCGTCAAGATTTCCTCGATATGCGGACGTAGCTGATTCATGACTGCAGCCTGACAGCGACCGCTGACATCGCCTGAAAGACCGATACCACCTGAAAGATTCAGACGCGCATGTAAACGGCGCGAGCGAAAAGATACAGGCCGTATGCGATGAATCCGATGGCAATGAAGGCCAAGAGCAGTGGCCCCAAGGCCAGAGTCGTCAGATAGCCGAGCGCGCCATCGACTCCTGTGACACGGGTGGGATCGGCGAAGATCGCCGCGACGATGACAAGAACACCGACGATGAGCAACGCAGCCGCCTTCGCGAGGTGCCCGACGAGTCCGAGCGTGAGCACGACTTTTCGCGTCACTCCGGTTAGCGGCAGCAGCTCGTCGCGGAACCTTCGGGTGACGCCGCGAACAAGGTGGGCGACTCCGACCGCTCCGACGATGATCCCCGCTGCCACGAGAATGAATATGCCGCCCGGGGTATCTAAGAGCGCTGCGCTCATCTTGCGTGACAGGCTTGTGCTGTTCGCGTGCCCGCCGAGAGCGAAAATGAGCGCAGCGAACCCGACCACCCCGAATCCGATCGCCTTGCCGATATCGGTCAGGCGCCTCATCGCCAGGGTTCGCCTGCGCGAGGCGGTGACCCAGGCGGCATCGGTGAACTGCCAAAACGCCAATCCGAACATCGCAATCGCGGCTATCCAGAGCAGAACAAAACCTCCTGGCGTGGCCGCCACTGTGGCCAGAGCGCCGGATTGCGACGGGTTGCCCTTCAGACCGCTTGCCACACTGATCGCGATGACCCCGATCAGAATGTGGACGAGCCCGATTGCGACTAAGCCTCCCTTGGCGATCCAGCGCACCACGGGAGAGTGGTTTGCGCGCTGAGCCGCCTCGCGCACCTCTTCGCGCAGCTCCTCCGCGTGTTCGTGCTGAGAGTGTTGATGCGTCGGGTGGCCTGGCTTCGTCTCACTCATTGCGTCGCCCGTCGCGTCAGCATGGCTTCATCATAAGTTCGTCGATCCCGACCGTGTGAGGACGACGTATCGTTGATTTCATGAGCGACCACGCGCAGGCCGACCACGTGTTCGAGTTCGCCCACGAGCCGGACGCGCAGCGTTACAGCATGCGCATCGATGGTCAGCTGGTCTGCATCGTCGACTACTCGATCAACCGGAACGCGATCGCGTTGACGCGCACATACACGCAACCGCAGTACCGCGGCAACGGGTACGCAGCCGACCTCGTCGAGTTCGCTGTGAACGACATCGAAACGACGACGACCTACCGGGTGGTTCCGACTTGCTGGTATGTCGGCGAATGGTTCGACAAGCATCCGAGTCGAGCGAATCTGCTGAGCAGGTAGCCAGCCGGCCCGCGCTGTTATTCGGCGGCTACTCTGGCTACTCGGCGGGCTGAAACCACGGCGGGTATACCGACACTTTAGGTTTATGGGCCGCGCGGCCGAGAATCTGCTTGACAGAGTTGCGCACGTTGTCGTTCGCCACCCCGATCAGGGTCACGTTATCGAACGGCAGCCTGGCGCGCACAAGCAACTCGGCGTGCAAAATCGTGTCTGATTCTTCGTCTGCCCGCATGCCGCGCAGCATCCGCTCGGATGATTCACGGCTCGTGCCGAAGCGCGTCAGGGTGCCAGAGGCATCGCCGTCTGTGACGATCACGTTTGCGGCATCCGCTTCGTCCTGAGCCTGGTATGCCTGCTGAATGGTGCTGATCAGAAGCACGAAGTCGTATGCGGATGCTTCGTGGGCGTTCGTCGACAGGCGAACGTCTGGAATCTGCGAGCGGATGTTCCGCCACACGCTCGCGTTTGGCGACAAGAAGAACGGCACATAGTCCGCGACCGCGACGCCCTCAGGCTCGAACACCGTAGCGCGGTGCCTGGCCTCTCGGGTTGCAGCGGCCGAAATGTCGAAGGCTGGGCGCTTTTCGAGCTCGTCATTTGTGTCGGCGAGAATCGCGCCGGCCGCAATGATCTGAGGCAGGTTGTCGATGTGGGTGAGGTGATAGATGCGCTGCTCACCCACGTTGATCTGCTTCTTCGGCGTTGCAGCTGCGCGCGCTGCCGCCGACGCTCCCCCGGCAACGCGAGGCGAGCGGCGCGGCGTCGAAGCCGCAGTGCCCGTGCGGGAGGTTCGGTTCACCACTCGCGGCGGCGGAACCGGGTCAGGCTTCGGAAAACAAATGGCGCACTGGGTGCCTTCCATTCCATGAATGCACTCGGCCACGCTCACAACTAACCTCTCTTGCGGTCACCACCGATCTGCCATGGAGCGGCAGGTGCGGTTCCCACTCGTTAACGTTACGTGGTAATCGGCCCTCGCGCTGACCGAACCTGTTGATTGATGTCAGGCCGCGTGAGAAAGGCAGCGCGGCCGCTGCTGACAAATCAGTGATCGTCGTGCGCTGAGTCTGCCCCGCCCTTGCCGTCTCGCACCTTTTCGTGACGCTTTTGCTCCTTCGCAATCGCCTTCTGCGCACGCTTCATGTTCTTTTTCGCGATCTTCAACCGGTCGTTGTCGCCCATCGTCCCTCCTGGACTGTGGATGCTCAGCCGACGGATGCGCTCGACGCGCCGGATATCAGGCATCCGCACACTTCGCAGGCTAGTCCGCCTGTCTGCCCGACGCCATAGGGCGCCGGCAGTTCTGCCTGCACCCGTAGAGTTGGGCTGTGAGGTATGTCATCGTCGGTGCTGGAGCCATCGGTGGCGGCATCGCGTACAGGCTCGCGCAACATTCTGTCGAGCATCCGCCCTTGCTCATCGCACGCGGAGACAACGCACGCGCGATCATCCGTGGCGGCTTGCGGTTCCGTTCGCCGGACGATGACGCATCCATTCCAGTCGCCATCGCGAGCACCCCGGGCGAGGTCACGTTGCGCCCCGATGATGTGCTCGTGTTCGCAACGAAGACCCATCAGGTGCATGCCGCGCTTCTCGAGTGGGTCGATCAGGCGGTGACGGATGCCGGCGGCCGCGTCATCGGGAACGCCGGCGAACTGCTGCCCGTGTTCATGGCGCTGAACGGGGTCGAGAGCGAGCGGATGGCGGCGCGACTGTTTCGCCACGTCTTCGGCATGTGCGTATGGATGCCTGCTGTGCACCTTGCTCCGGGAGACTTCGCGGTGCGCATTGGACCGATCAGTGGAATGTTCATCGTCGGCAGGTACAACGGCACGCCGCGCGACGGCGACGAGAATCTGCTGTCGACACTGCGCAACGATTGGGAGGACAGCACGTTTCGCATCCACGTCGTCGACGACGTGATGCGGTGGAAGCGCGCCAAGCTGATCGCCAACCTCGGTAACGCTGTGCAGGCGCTTGTCGGTGCGGGCGTCGACACCGGTGACGTTGTCGACATTCTGCGCGCAGAGGGTCGAGCGGTGCTCGAGCGTGCTCGACTCGAGACGGCAAGCGAGCAGGAAGAGGCAGCGCTACGGGGAGATGTGTTCTCCATCCGGCCGATTCCTGGCTTGACCGGCGAACTCGGCGGCTCGTCGTGGCAATCGTTGGTTCGTGGTTCCGGAAGCATCGAAACGGACTATTTGAACGGCGAAATCGTCATGCTCGCACGACTGAACGGCATGGATGCTCCGGCGAACGAGGCCGTGCAGAACGCGGCCAGGACCGCCGCCGCGCGGCAGCTGCAGCCTGGCTCGATGAGCGTAGACGACCTGCGTGCACTGATCCGCTGATTCGCCAGCGCAGGTTGCTGATTCGGCGCGCGGGTGGCTGGCAATGTCGGCGGCGGCTGCAAGCATGTGTGACATGGACGACAACATCACACGCCTTCGCCCGGCCGGTCTCGTTTCGAGTCCGGCGTTCAGCCACGTCGCGGTCGTGCCCCCGGGTGCGACAACCATCTATGTCGGCGGCCAGAACTCGGTCGGTGCCGACGGTGCACTCATCGGCGCAGACGACGTTGCGACACAGGCCGCCCGCACACTCGAGAACGTGAAGACCGCGCTCGCCGCCGTCGATGCCACGATCGACGACATCGTTCAGTGGAATGTGCTCTTCGTCGACGGCGTGGATCTCTCAGCGGCATATGGAGCGATTGCCTCGCAGCTTGCGTCCGAAGAACCAGCATTGGTGACGGGCGCGCGGGTGGCCGCGCTCGGCGTGCCGGGCGCGCTCGTCGAGATCAGCGCGATCGCCGCAGTGTTTCGCTGATCGACCCGCTGCCACCGGCCCGTCCCTGCGCGTCGGCGAGCAGCGAAGCTAAACGTCGACCGCGTAGCCCAGCTGCAACTCGTCAGCAGGCACGCCACGGATACCCCAGTTCGACCGCGGGGTCTCTGTGATGGTGATCTCAACATCCGTTGCGCCGATCCCGATCGCACCAAGGCCCTCGATGACCTTGCGGATGAAGTCCTTTTTCGTCTCGACGGTGCGGCCTTCGAACATGCTCACCTCGACGATCGTGTAGTCGATCGTGCGGTCGGCTGGTGCGATGAAGCAGTCTGGGTCGAGCGGAATGAATCGATGGAAGCGCTTCTCGGATGGCAGGCCGAGCCCTTCGACGGTCGCGGCGTGAATCGCATCCGACAGTTCGGGGATACGCGCGCGCAACGCAGCGGCATGTCCATACACAACGATTTGAGCCATAGAACATCCTGACACACCCTCATAACCGCGTCTGAACTTCCCCTGTCGTTCACCACGCGTTCTCCTCGGTGCCGCAGCATGCATGAGCGGTTGCATAGCATCCGCATGCCTGCCCCACTGTGACAACCCGAGGAGAACCCGCGTGCGCACATCACACCGCTACCAACTGACGATGCTGGCCACTGCAATCGGAGTTCTCGTCGTGGCGCCGGCCGCCGCGGCGCCGGCATTCGCACAGGCGGCGGCCGCACCATCAGGAGTGGTGATCAACGAGATCGTCTCTACCGGGGGCGATCCTGGCGACTGGGTCGAGCTGATGAACACGGGAACCGCACCGGTCGACGTGTCGGGGTGGTCGATTCTCGACGACAATGACACGCACACCGCCGTGCCGTTGCCCACCGGCTCAACGATCGATGTCGGAGGGTTTCTCGTCGTCGACGAATCAACACTCGGATTCGGGTTGGGTTCGCAGGACTCGGCAACGTTGTTCGACGCAGAACATCGGGTGGTCGACTCGTACGCCTGGTCTGCGCACGCCGGCACGAGCTACGGCCGTTGCCCGAACGGCACGGGTGGGTTCACGACGACAGGCGCAGCGACGAAGGATGCGCCAAACGCGTGTGCAGAAACGGTTGCCGCAGCGCCGTGGCCGGGTGGATCCGATGTGCGCACCGCAGACGTCGCGAACACCTTCGGCGAGAATCTCAGTGGTCTGTACTACCAGGCGTCTGGCACGGCCAAGCCGGGCGTGCTGTGGGCAGTTCGCAACGGGCCGAGCACCCTGTATCGCCTGTTATGGGATGGCAGCCAGTGGGTGCCGGACACAGCAAACGGCTGGGAGCACGGCAAGGCGCTCACCTACACTGACGGGTCGGGCGATCCGGATGCTGAAGGAGTCACGGCGATCACCGATGGCTCGGATGCAAGCGACGCGGCCAGTGTGTACGTGTCGACCGAGCGCAACAACGACAACGACTCGGTAAGCCGACCCGCCGTTCTGAGGTTCGACACAACCGAATCCGGTGCGACCCTGACTGCGACAGACGACTGGAACCTCACCGCGGACATCCCTGGGCTGCCGGCAAACAAGGGCGCAGAGGCAGTCACCTGGATTCCAGACAGCTTCCTGTCGGAACACGGCTTTGTCGATGAGAACACTGGCGCGCCGTATGTGCCAGGCGACTATCCGGGCCACGGCGATGGGCTGTTCTTCGTGGGCATCGAGGCGGACGGATCGATCCACGCATATGCTTTCGAAGCCGGCGGCCAATACCAGCGGATCTCGAGCACGCCCAGTGGATTCCCTGGAGTGATGGATCTGCAGTTCGATCAGGAACGACAATCGCTGTGGGCGGTGTGCGACGACACCTGCGACGGCCGCAGCGCGACGCTCACCATTGCCACGAGCGGCTCTCTGGCGGGACATTTCGCGGTGCAGTCGGTCTTCGAGCGACCGGCTGGCATGCCGAACATCAACAATGAGGGCTTTACGACCGCACCCCAAGCCGAGTGCGTCAACGGACTCAAGCCGGTGTTCTGGTCCGACGACGGTGAGACCGACGGTCACGCACTACGCGCCGGAACGATTCAGTGCACGCCGGCCGACGATGGGCAACCTGAACCCGCGACGCTTGTGCTGTCTGCCAACTCTGTTGCGGCGGGCGGCTCGCTGCAGGTGGTCGCAAGCGGCTTCACTCCGAAGGAAAGCGTTGCAATCACACTGCACTCGGCACCGGTGACAGTTGCAACTGTAACCGCGAGCGCGGACGGGACCGTCTCCGCGACCGTGGGCATCCCGGCCGACACCGCGGTCGGTGCCCACACGCTCACCGCGACCGGCGCGACCTCGGGCGCCATCGCATCCGCCGACCTGATCGTCACAGCGATCGTCACCGCACCTGGCGGGTCCACGCCGCCGGGCCAAGGGCCATCAACTCAGGCGCCATCGAACCAGACGGCAGCATCGCACGATGCGGCCGGCGCGCTCGCGTCAACGGGTTCATCGGTTGATGGGCTGGTCACGGCAGCCCTGCTGTTGTCACTGGCAGGGCTCGCCGCCTGGCTCGTGAGCACACGTCGTATGTCGCGTGCGCGCTGACGGCTGCCGACCGCGTCAGTGACTCCCAGACGGGCCGGCCGCACACTACCGGCCGCGAGGCGACTACCGTTATCCCATGACGTCGATCCAAAACTTCTCTGAATTCGGCTTCGACGACGCGCTGCTGAAGGCGCTGAAAGACGTCGGATATGAAAGCCCGTCCGCGATCCAGGCCGCGACCATCCCGCCCCTGATGGCCGGTCGAGACGTCATCGGCCTCGCCCAGACCGGCACAGGCAAGACTGCCGCGTTTGCGCTGCCGATCCTTGCGCGGCTCGATGCAGCCCAGAAGTCGCCGCAGGCCCTCGTGCTTTCCCCCACCCGCGAACTCGCGCTTCAGGTGTCTGAGGCATTCGAGAAGTATGCGGCCAACATGCACGGCGTGCGGATGCTGCCGATCTACGGCGGTCAAGGCTACGGCACGCAGCTTTCCGCGCTGCGGCGTGGCGTGCACGTCGTGG
>DATMTC010000402.1:0-4714 GCA_035565115.1 Microbacteriaceae bacterium
CGCCGAGTGCTCGCGTCTCGTAGCTCGGGCTTGGGCTCGGGCCCGCGCTGGGTCTCGAGGCCCCGATCACATCCGGCGGTCGAAGACCGTGCGGCCGCCGACCTCTACCATGCGATCCGGGCCGGCGCCGCTCGATTCCAGCCGGGTGCTGATCCGCGAGTCGCGTCCTTGCGTGATGTCAAGGTCACGCCCGAGCCGAGCCGTGATCCGCACGGCAGCTGCACCCGTGGCCTCGTCCTCAAGGATGCCCATCTCCGGCGCAAACATGCGTGATCGCATGCGGCCGGCCTCCTCGTCGATCCACGTGTATGCGTAGTGATGGCCGCGGATGTACGAACTCGGCTCGAGCGCGTCAAGCTCGTCAGCGGTCGCGCATTCGATCCATTCGAATTCGGGAGCCCAGGATGCCTGTGCCGAGATCCAGGTAACGTCGCCGTCGTAGCGCACGGCAACATCGCCCGCCTTCTCGGCGAGCACCTCGACCGGCGTGCCCTGTTCGCGCAGCCACCATGCCGTGCCCACGCTCGGATGCCCGGCGAACGGCAGTTCACTGGCCGGCGTGAAAATGCGGATGCTGGCGACGTTGCCGCTCACATCATCGATGAAAACCGTCTCGCTGAACCCGAGAGCGGTGGCCATCGACTGCTCGAGGTTAGCGGTCTGCGCGCCGGCCTGGATGATCCCCAATTCGTTGCCGAGTTGGCCTTCAGGGGTCGTGAACACTCGCACAACGTCGACTCGCACATCGTCTGCCATCAGCACATTCTCGCAGGATCTGCACCGCACGAACGGTGCATATCCGATTACGCCGCGTTGACCGTCAACCGGTCGCCGTCCTCGGACAGATCGACAAGCACCGTGTCGCCGTCGCGGATGGTGCCGTCGAGCAGTGCCGTCGCCAGCCGATCGTCGATCTCGTGCTGCATCAGGCGCCGCAGCGGACGTGCACCGTAGATCGGGTCGTAGCCGCGCTCGGAAAGCCAGGCGCGAGCATCCGGCGTCACACCCAATTCGAGACGCCGCTCGTGCAGACGCAGCTGCAACCGGTCGATGTAGAGCGAGACGATTTCACCGAGCTCCTCCTGCGTGAGGGCGGAGAAGACGACGATGTCGTCGAGCCGGTTGACGAACTCCGGCTTGAACGCCTGCCGCACGGCCTGCTGAACGGATTGCTCCTTCTCTTCCCAGCTGAGGGTCGGGTCGATCAGGAACTGCGAACCCAGGTTCGAGGTCAGGATGAGGATGGTGTTGCGGAAGTCCACCGTGCGGCCCTGACCGTCGGTGAGTCGCCCGTCGTCGAGTACCTGCAACAGAACATCGAACACCTCCGGATGCGCCTTCTCGACCTCGTCGAACAGCACCACGGAATACGGTCGGCGCCGCACGGCCTCGGTGAGCTGCCCGCCCTGGTCGTACCCGACATAGCCTGGGGGCGCTCCGACCAGGCGAGACACGGAGAACTTCTCCCCATACTCGCTCATGTCGATGCGCACCATGGCCTTCTCGTCGTCGAACAAGAATGCGGCGAGCGCCCGCGCCAGCTCGGTCTTTCCGACGCCGGTGGGCCCAAGGAACATGAACGAACCGGTCGGCCGATTCGGGTCGGAGATTCCCGCGCGTGACCGGCGCACAGCATCCGCCACCGCGTGCACCGCACGTTTCTGGCCGATGAGTCGCTTGCCGAGCTCGAACTCGAGGTTCAGCAGCTTCTCGGTCTCGCCCTGCAGCAGGCGTCCGACCGGGATGCCCGTCCACGCGGCGATCACGGCGGCGATATCGTCTTCTGTGACCTGCTCGTTGACCATGCGCGGCTCATCCGGAGCATCTTCGGCGCGCTCCGCATCCGCCAGCTGCTCCTGCAACTGCTTGATCGTCGTGTACTCAAGGCGCGATGCCTCTGCGTAATTCGCCTCACGCATCGCCTTGTCGCGCTGTGTCTGCGCGTCGTCGAGCTGCTTTTTCAGGTCGCCGACCAGATTGAGCCCGGCACGCTCACGCGCCCAGCGCTCTTCGAGCGCATCGAGTTCTGTCTGCCGTTCGGCCAAATCCTCTTGCAGTTTGGCCAGGCGCTCCTTGGATGCGTCGTCCTTCTCTTTCTTGAGCGCGAGCTCTTCGATGCGCATTCGGTCGACGGATCGCTTCAATTCGTCGATCTCAACGGGCGACGAGTCGATCTCCATCTTCAGGCGACTCATCGCCTCGTCGATCAGGTCGATGGCCTTGTCAGGCAGCTGACGGGAGGTGATGTATCGATTCGAGAGGGATGCTGCGGCCACCAGCGCCGCGTCGGTGATCGTCACGCCGTGGTGGGCTTCGTATCGCCCCTTCAGTCCGCGCAGGATTGCCACGGTGTCTTCGACGGATGGCTCGCCGACATACACCTGCTGAAAGCGGCGCTCGAGCGCGGCATCCTTCTCGATGTATTCGCGGTATTCATCCAGAGTCGTTGCGCCGATGAGGCGAAGCTCACCGCGAGCGAGCATGGGCTTGAGCATGTTGGATGCCGCAACAGAGCCCTCTCCGCCGCCAGCACCCATTAAGAGGTGCAGCTCGTCGACGAACGTGATGATCTGACCCTCTGCCTCGTTGATCTCTTTCAATACGGACTTGAGGCGCTCTTCGAACTGGCCGCGATACATCGCGCCGGCCACGAGTGCGGAGATATCGAGCGCAACGAGTTGCTTGCCCTTGAGCGACTCGGCAACGTCGCCCGCGACGATGCGCTGCGCGAGACCTTCGACGACGGCGGTCTTGCCGACGCCCGGTTCGCCGATCAACACCGGGTTGTTCTTGGTGCGCCTGGTCAGCACCTGGCTGACCCGCCGGATCTCGGCATCCCGCCCGATCACCGGGTCGAGCTTGCCCTGCTTCGCGATTTCGGTGAGGTTGACACCGTACTGTTCGAGGGCGCTCTTCTGCTCCTCCTGGGTGGAGGGTGCGCCCTGCATGTTTGCCATCTAACGTCCTTCCTGGTGTGCTGCGCGGCCGGTCAGCCGGTCGCTGAGCTTGTCGAAGCGCCCTTTCCGCATAAACTTGAGTCCAATTGGCTCAACTTTATCGGATGCACGAGTATTCCGCCAGACACGCGTTGCAACGTGATGCTGCGAGATTCGAAGATGACGCGTCACGCGGTGATCCGGTCGGTGCCACGTTTGCGGCGTCGCTCTCGCTGGTAACTCAGGAAAATCGGATGCGCCGGATCAGACATCCGCGTAATCACGCGGGTCGAAGGTGTCGGTTAGAACGTTCTTCCTGAGTTACCGGCGCGCGCGGTGGTGAGACGTTGGGCGTCGGTTCACGCGCCCATGGAGGGAGGCAAGAGGTTGGCCGCCAGCATTTCGGCGATGAAGCGACCGTAGCGCTCCGGGCTCCAGCCGCGTTTCAGGACAAGGCTCTCGTAGAGCCCGACGGAGGTGCTCGCGAACATCACGTCGGCCGCATCGTGCACTGACACGTCCGCTCGAAGGAACCCTCTGTCTGCCACCTGTTTCGCATTGTGCAACATCCGGCGATGCTGCGCATCTTCGACATCGCGCAGCAGCGCGGCCATGTCCGCGTCGCCGCTCGCGGCAGCATCACGGATGAGCAGGATGATGGGCGCCCCGAGCGGAGAGATCTCGGTGACGAATCGGCCGAACTGCTCCATCAGTTCGCGCCCGTTGGTTGCGGTCGCCTGCGCTCGGTCGGATCGCTCCTCGGCGGGGGGACCGCCTGCGCCCAGAAGGCTTTGCTCCTGGATCGCCCTCACGAGTCCCGGCTTTCCGCCGAAGCTTTTGTACACGGACTCCTGTGAGACGCCCGCTGCCTGGGCGATCGCGGCGATCGTGGTCCGGCCGTAGCCCTCGGAGAGGAACAGCTCGCGAGCACGGGCAAGCACACTTCGCCTCGATGCCTCGGCGGCCTCCCGGCGGCGTCGGACGTCGTATGCGCGAGAGCTGCGCTCAGGATGCTGCGACTCGTTGACAACGGCTCCCATGAGGCTTAAGCTCCTTGCATCAATTGATTACAGTTGACTGTCCCCAATTAGCGTACAGCCTCTCCGCCTTCTGCGACGGGCGGCGCGAGGAGCAACTCATGGATGCGCCAGCAGGAATCGATCTCCTTCCCGAGGGCCCGGTGCGGCGTATGGTGGCCGCAGCGAACCGACATGACCTCGAAGGGATGGTGTCGCAGTTCGCCGAGCACTACGAGAACGTCACCCCGGCCCACCCGGCGCGCGGCTTCACGGGCTCGGCTCAAGTGCGGAAGAACTGGGCAGCACTCTTCGCCGGGATCCCCGATCTGAGGCTCACCGTGCACGACGCGACGCGCGAAGAGGGCGGCACCGTGTGGATGGAGTGGAGCACCCAGGGAACGCGCCAGGACGGATCGACGACCGCATCTACAGGCGTCGCCATCCTCACGGTCCGCGACGACGTCATCGTGGCCGCTCGGTTCTACCTCGAGCCGGTCGAGCACGAGTCAGGGGACGTCGATGATGCCATCCGCGCTGCTGTCGGCAGTGCGGACCAGGGCGGTGACGCGGCATGATCCTCGTCGTAGGCGGCACCGGACTTCTCGGCCGCACGCTGGTCCCCATGCTCGTCGGCGCCGGTCACTCCGTCCGCGTCATGGCGCGCGGCGTCTCCCAGCCGTTCCCCGACACGGCGAGCGACGGGGTCCAGCTGTTGCACGGAGACCTCTCGTCTGAAGCGGACTGCCGGGGCGCGGCGGC
>DATMTC010000403.1:0-3553 GCA_035565115.1 Microbacteriaceae bacterium
AGAGGCGCACACCGTTCTGCGCGGCTGGGCGGAGTACCTTCGCGAAGCGCCGGAGGAACTCACTTCGGTGGCCGAATTCGCCAATCCGTTCGCCGGTCCTGATGCGCCGGTCGAGCTTCACATCGCCTTCGATGACGACAGCGCGGAGGCAATGGCTGCTGCCGTCGATCCGATTCGTCGTCTCGGCACGGTGATCAAAGACGACATTGCGTTGAAGCCGTATCTTGACATCCTTGTCGACGGCGCCACACCGCCACCCGGGTTGAAGTTTGTGACCAGAAGCGGGTTCGTTGAGTGCGAGTCGGTGGCTGACACGTTGCGGATCCTCACGGAGGTTGCTGCTGAGCCAGGGTCGCCATTCATGGCTGTGCGTGGCGTCGGTGGCGCAGTTTCTCGGGTCGCCGCCGACGCTACGGCGTACGTGCATCGTGATGCCGAGTTGATGATCATGACCACGATCGCGGGTCCGCCACCGGTCGTCGACGCGGCGCAGCCAAAGCTGGACGCCCTTTGGCAGCGGCTCGACCAGCACGTCAGCGGGGCGTACGCGAACTTCCTCACGTCGGCAGGCGAGGCGGATGTTGCGGCGATCTACCCGCCCCGCACATACGCTCGCCTGGCAGAACTCAAGCGTCGCTACGATCCAGACGTGCTGTTCGCGGGCAACCACACCATCCTGCCCGCCTAGTCTCGCATCGCTCTCGCATCCCTCTCGCATCCCTCTCGCCCACTCGGCGAAGAGAGCGGGGCGGTCAAAAGAGGGGGGATGCTCAGAAGAGGCGGGATGCCGTGGCAGCGGCCGGCTCCTCGAGCGCAAGCAGGTGCTGCTTGCGCTCGAGTCCCCCCGCGTATCCGGTGAGCTTTCCGCCTGCACCGACGACCCTGTGGCACGGCACGATGATCGACAGCGGATTCGACCCGACCGCTTTGCCGACGACGCGGGCAAGCGACTTGTCTCCGAGTTTCTCGGCGATGTCACCATAGGTGACCGTCTCTCCGAACGGGATCTCAGCGAGGATCGCCCACACACGTTTCTGGAATTCGTCGCCTTCGGCAGCGGTCTTGATCGTGAATGTGGTGCGCTCGCCTGCCAGGTATTCGCTCAGTTGTGTCGCGGCATCCGACAGCACGGGATCGCTGTGCAGCGGCACCTCTTCGCCACGATTAGCCCGTTCCAAGCCGACCCAGTGCTGCGGAAAATAGATGCCGATCAGTGCGTCGTCGGATGCGACGAACGTGAGATCGCCGATCGCCGTGCTTGCGACGGCGTGACGGTCATACACGACCTGCCCCGTTTCGTTGGGATTTTCGTTCATGCCAGGTAAACGTCGTGCAGGGCCGGAACGTGAGATCCACCATCATGACCGATCGCCAGCACCGTCAGGCCTCCACCGATGCGATGAACCCAAGCAGGTTGTGCCGCACCCGGCGAATCTGTTCGTCGATCGACAATGTCTCGTTGAGTCGTCCGCCGAGCATCGGCCGCTTCTTCTGCCGCACATAGAGCGAGCAATCCAAATCGGTGCAGACCGGGACGCCGACCGAGTTGCCCCTGCGCCCTGACTCGCCAGCCTTGTGTGCGGTCATCAGTGACACCCCGTCGCCCGGATGCGTCGTCAAACACAGCGAGCACATGCCGACCCTGGCGGGAACGCCTGGCGCAGATCGCAGCGCAACGCCGACGAGCGCGCCATCCCGTTCGGCCGCGATGTAGTTGCGCTGCGGCGCCCCAGGATCACGCCAGCCCAGAAAATCCAGCTGTCCCCACGGCCACTCGGCAAGATCGCGCGGCACCCAAATGCGTTCGGCCTCGCCCTTGGAGCAGTTGATGAACGATGCCCGGATGTCGTCCGCGGTCACGATCTGCATGCGCTGGCCCTCATACAGCGACGCTATCAACCGTCGCGGTCCTTGCGATAGCGAGCGGGTGCGCGTTCCGTGCAAGACTGTTCGAAATCCCGCAAACGCGCCGCTGTCTGCGGCGTTCGGCACGTTGTTCTACCCAGTTGTTCTACCCAACGGAGGTGTGTATGGATGTAGGCCAGACTCGCAGTCGCGATGCTGTGGTCAGCGGTCTCGACGGGCTGATTCCGGCGAATGCGACGCTGACGAAACTGGCGACAGGCGCCACGTGGTCAGAGGGCCCGGTGTGGATGCCCGAATCGGCCACCGTGCGCTGGAGCGACATTCCGGGCAACCGCATCATGCAGTACTCGACCGTCGACGGGTCGACCTCCGATTACGCCACCGATGTCGAGTTCACCAACGGACGAACTCTCGATCTCGATGGCACGGTCATCCAGTGCTCGCACGGTAGGCGTCGCGTCGAGCGTGACGACCACGGCGTCGTCACCAGCCTGGTCGACTCGTACAACGGCGTTCGGCTGAACTCGCCGAACGATGTTGTTGTCGCGCCCGATGGAAGCATCTGGTTCACCGATCCGCCATACGGCATCACGGTGCCGGTCGAGGGTCACCCAGGCGAGCGGGAGTACGGCGACTGCTACGTGTTCCGCTTCGACCCGGTGTCTGAGGCCCTGTGGCCCGTTGTGACTGACATGTTCCATCCGAACGGACTCGCGTTTTCACCAGACGGCTCGATTCTGTATGTCTCTGACACGGCCGACGACGTCGGCCGCTACAACGGCGAACACATCCGCGCGTACGACGTCGTCGACGGGCGATGCAAGAACGGACGCGGATTCGCCAGCGTCTCAAGCGGCGTCTCCGATGGATTCCGCATCGACGTGAACGGAAACCTGTGGACATCCGCCGCGGACGGCGTTCACGTTTTCGGCGCGAACGGCAGCTGGCTTGGATCAGTCTCGATTGAAGAGAAGGTCGCAAACGTCTGCTTCGGTGGACCTGACGGACAGCACCTGTTCATTGCGGCATCCACCAGTCTGTATGGCATCCAGACGCTCACGCGCGACGCGGCAAGTCACGATCCTGAGCTGCCTGAACTGACGGATGCCGGCAGTCCGGTTCGGCGCGAATCGCAAGAAGCGTGAATCGCAAGAAATAGAGGGAGAGCACCACCATGCGCTTTGCGCGAATTGCAACACAGGCAGGGCCGCGCTTCGCGCGCGCCGACGGCGAGGTATGGCGCATTGTTGAAAGCGATCCGTTCGGCGCACCGACGTCGAACGGCAGTCAGGCCGACACCGAGAGTGTCGTATCGATGGACGCGGCGCGGTTGCTCAGCCCGAGCATCCCGCAGGTTGTTCTCGGCATGGCGCACAACGCGGCCCCGGCAGGCGCCGGGCTGCCTGCGCAAGCGTTCCTCAAATCCGCACGCACCGTTGCCGGCCCTGGAGACGACATCGTCGTCGATGAGCGACTTGGGACCATGAACGTGGAGGGGGAGTTGGCCGTCGTCATCGGACGGCACGCACGTAACCTCACTCGGAGCAATGCGCTCGAGGCTGTTTTCGGGCTGACGATCGGCAATGACGTCACCGCCGCCGACCAGAACAGCATCGACCCGCTGCTCACGCAGTCGAAGAACGGCGACGGGTACACGCCGCTTGGCCCGTGGATCGACACCGACCTG
>DATMTC010000404.1:0-2480 GCA_035565115.1 Microbacteriaceae bacterium
GTCACACAGGTGAGAATGAGCGACGCGTAAACCTTGAGCGTCCAAGCCGGTGTCGGGCCACCGCCGTCGTCCAACGGCTCTGGCGCGACCACCGAGACGAGAATCGACACACCGACCGCCCCACCGAGTGCGGCCGGCAGCAAACCGAGAATCCAAGCCCATTCGTCGGCTGTTCCTGCGATCAGCAGGCCGGCAATGCTGAGCAGCACCGAGTATGGGCCGATCAGGATCAGCCAGGCGAGTTGGCGGCCACGGATGTCTGCAGCCTCGACACGCGGGGTTGTGAGCACTATGCCGAACGCCGGACCGTCAAACCCATACGAGTTTCCCGCGACCGCCGCCGCGATCACGATGGTGCCGAGGCCCGCGAACGGCAACAGGAGTTCGGCCCCCTGACTGATCAGCGGAACAAGGCACGCGCCAACGCCGACAACGAGTGCGATGAGAAGAAACCCGGCCCGCGTCGGATCGCGAATCCACAGTCGCAACTCGCGCGACGCGACCGCCCCTGTCGGGGTGGCTGGCAGGATGCGGTGATGGATGCTCGCTCGGTGCCGCCGCCCCGATCCGCCCACAGACTCGAGTCGCCGGGTGAGCACCGACGGCCACCACATGGTCAGGGCACCACACGCTGCAGCAAACCCCACCAGCACGCAGATCGCGAGCACGAGATTGCCTGACGCCGCAAGTACTACCGAATCAGAGGCCCAACCGGTCGGCAGGATTCGCAGCAGCGCCGCCAGCATCGGCGTACTGCCCGTTCCGAGGGCCGCAAGCAGCGCTGGCGTGAGCGTGCTCGCCACGAAAACAGCGCTGATCAGCACCGCGGCCAGCAGCGTGCCAGCATCCTGACGTCGCCGCGAACCGGCCGGGACCAGCGCAGACACAATCGTGGTCAGAAGGCTGACGAACACGAGGAAGATCGCCGCACCAATGACGCCGGTGACTCCCGCAACGAGGCCGTGGCGAAATCCGAATGCGATGAGTGACCCGCTCGCGATTGCAAGGAACAGCAAAGCAGGATCGGCGAGCCCGATGATGAGCAACGCCTTCGCGAATGAGCCGCGAGCCAGCGGCAGGGTGCGAAAGAAGTCGAGGGGCATCGCAGGATCTGCGCCGGAAAAGGCGGCGAAGCCAACACGGCCGGCGGCCCAGGTCAGCAGGACGAGCGCGATTTGATCCGCCCCTCCCGAGGCAGGTGCCGTGAACCCGAGAAGGAGCGTTGCGACAGCTGCGATTAGCCCGAGGAGCGCAGTGCCGACCAGCGAGATGACACCGAACCTCGTGTGTCGAGCGTTCGCGAGGGCGAACCCGCGCATGCTCGCTAAGACGTGAACCATGACAGCGTCTCCTCGGACGGGTCGCTTCCGATTCGCTCGGCAAACGCGTCATCAAGCGAGCGGCCTGCCCTGACCTGGTCCAGCGTTCCGGCTGCCACGATGCGGCCGGCCGACATGATCGCGACGTGATCGCACAGTGTCTCAACGAGAGGCATCACGTGACTTGAGAACAGCACCGTGCCACCTCCTGAGGTGAACCCACGCAGAATCGTGCGAATCGTGCTGGCCGAGACCGGATCAACCGACTCGAGCGGTTCGTCAAGCACAAGAACTTTCGGACCGTGCAGCAGGGCGACCGCCAGCGCGATCTTCTTGCGCATTCCTGTCGAGTAATCCGCGACGACCGTGCCGGATGCATCGACCAGGTCGAGCACCCGCAAAAGCTCACTCACGCGCCCGGCGACCACGTCCGCTGGAATGCCCCTCAAAAGACCTACGGATGTCAGCAGCTCGTCACCGGTGAGGCGCCGAGGCAGAAAATCGGATTCCGGCAGCACGCCAAGCGCGGTCTTCGCCTCCACCGGAGATTTCCAGACGTCGAATCCATCCACCTGCGACGTGCCGGCATCCGGGCGAAAGATGCCGACAGCCATCGAGAGCAGAGTCGTCTTTCCTGCACCGTTCGGGCCGACGAGCCCATAGAACGACCCGACCGGGATGCTCAGATCAACAGCATCCACGGCAGTGGAATCACCGAACCGTTTTGTCAGCCCCATGAGTCGAAAGGCCGTGCCTGAGTGCGTCATGACTGGGCTCCCCGCGCGGTTGCGTGCTCGAAAAGTTCGATGAGATTGCCCTGGAATTCGGCCAAATCGAACTCGGGGTCCGCGCGAAGGCGGGCGGATGTCGCGTCGATCGTTGCGCGCAGCGACATTGCGAGGATGCTCGGCGGCACGTGCCCGAACTCGCCGGCCTTCTGACCACCCGCGAAGAGAGCCTCAAGCGCGCGGGTCGCTTCCGTCTGCGACTGCTCGAAGAGCTCAGGCACGCCAGGGGTGGCTCGCGCATTGGCCAGCACCTCGGTGAGCGCCGCAATCTCGGTGGCATGGGCCGCAAGAAACGACACGTTCGCCGTGATGTATCGGCGCAACCCGTCGCGGTACGAGTCTGCACCTTCGATTCGTGGCCGCATCCAGGCCG
>DATMTC010000405.1:0-1542 GCA_035565115.1 Microbacteriaceae bacterium
CAGCACGAGTCCGACCCCGGTCGTGTGCAACGGCAGCCTGCCGCCGACGCGGGAGATGATGTTGACGGCCCGGTGTCCTGAGAGCTTCTCGACGTATAGGGCGTCGTGGCCGTCGAGGATGGCCAGTTGCACGTGTTCGCGTGTCGCCTCGTAGAGGTCTTCAAGGTACGGAAGTGCGATCGTGCGCAGGTTGCGCGCAGTGGGAGTTTGAACCCCGACCTCCCACAGTCGCATGCCGAGGGAGTATTTGCCGTCGTCTTGCCTTGTGAGGCCGCCCCAGTTCACCCACTCTGCGACCATCCTGTGTGCCGTCGACATCGGCAGGTTCGCGCGGCGGGCGATCGCGGTCAAGGTGAGGGATGCCGCCGCGGACGGCGTGCTGAACGCGTCGATCACAGCGAACAGCTTGGCCGCGACAGAGCGGTTGTCTTCGGTGTCTGTGCCACGGTCGCTTCCGCGGGCTACGTCGCTGCGTCCCGCGCGTGCCGGCCTGCCTGCCATGTTCCAACGCTAGCCGGTTACGCGCGTCCCGCCGCCCCGTCCCTTCCGCACGGGAAGGGTGTGAGGCTACTCGGGCAGAGCGACCCAGCTGCCACGCTCCGCTGAATCAAGCACCGCCTCGGTGATGCGAGCTGCGCGCAGGCCATCCTCGAATCTCGGCAGTCCGTCAGGCGTCGCGCCGCCAATCGCGGCGTATGTGTCTGCCACGAATGCGTTGAACGCATCCTGATAACCCTGCGGATGCCCGGCGGGCACCACGCTCAGCCGTGCAGCATCCGGTGCGAGCTGCTCAGCATCGCGCGGGATGACCTGTGTTCCTGCTCGGCGCCCGACCCAGAGGGTCTCCGGCTGCTCCTGATCGAACCCGAGGCTGGATTCTGCTCCTGAGACCTCCAGATACAGCCGATTCTTACGGCCAGGCGCCACCTGTGAGACAAGCAGCGTGCCGAGCGCGCCGCCTGCCGTCTCGACGACGACCGCCGCGGCATCCTCTGTGGTGATCTGCGAGTGCGACGCCCGCGCATCGAAGAACGTGCGTGTTGTGGCAGAAACCCGTGTGATGCGATCGCCCGTGATGAACTCGGTCAGGTCGACCAGGTGCGAGCCGATGTCGGCGAACGCTCGCGAGCGACCGCCGGCCGCGCTGTCCACCCGCCAGTTGTCGTCGCCTGCCGACAGCAGCCAGTCCTGCAGATACGACCCGTGGATGCTCAGCAGCCGCCCGAGCTCACCTGCCTGCACGCGGGCACGTGCCTCGCGAACGAGCGGGTGAAAGCGATACACGAACGGCACGGTGCCAACCCGCGACGCGGATGCTGCCTGCTCGACAAGCGCAGCGGCATCCGGCACCGAGGTGGCAAGCGGCTTCTCACAGATCACATGCTTGCCCGCCGCGAGTGCAGCGCGTGCCTGATCGGCGTGCAGCGCGTTCGGCGTGCACACGTGCACGACGTCGATCGCGTCATCCGCGAGCAGGTCGTCAATCGATGCGTACGCGGTCTCGATGCCGAGCGCGTCGGCAGCGGCGTCGGATCGCGCAGC
>DATMTC010000406.1:0-11185 GCA_035565115.1 Microbacteriaceae bacterium
GGGTGGGGCGACTATTCCCTCCTCCTCGACAGGTCGACCGGACTGGTCGTCGGCATCGTCACAAGCGACGACTTCGATGACGCCAAGCGCCGGATGAGTGCGGAGGATATCAACGCGCGCTGGCAGCAGTCGATGGCGGGCTATTTTCTCCCGGTAGACGGCCGCGTCGCTCCGGGTGAGATGGTGCAACTCGAGCAATACTTCCAGCTCGCCTGAACCCAGCTCGTCCGAACCAGCTCGTCTGAATCAGGAACCCGACGCGGCTCACCGCCCGAGCGCATCCTTCAGGCCTGCCGCAGTGTCGAAGTCTGCATCGTCAAGCATCTCAAGGGCTGCGATGACCTGCTGCGGAGCACCGTTTGCTCTGGCGAGCGCGGCAAGCCCCTCGCGGGATGCCGGGAACTCGGCGCCGTCCAGGAACTCGAACACGTCACTTGCGCTTGCGCCTTCACCGACCACGTCCCAAGGATACGTGCGCCGGGCCGAGCGGTCACGGGGGTTGACTTTGCCCGACCCTGCTGCCGAAGCTGGGATCGGATGCGCAGGCAGCCACCCAAGCAACAACTCGAGCGACGAGGCAGGACGGGTGATCGTGGACACCATTCCTTCGATCGGTTTCGATAGCACGACCGGGTTCTTGGCAGACGGGTACACGTTCGGAACCAAGCGATGCAGGCGGCTCGGCACTGACGCATTTCGCACGCGACTCGGCGGCCGCCCGGTCGTCGTGATGCTCGGCGCCGAGGCTTCCCGTCTGTTCTGGTCGGGTGGACGCTTTGACAGGCACGGTTCGATACCGAGCACCGCAACCCACCTGCTTCAAGACGATGGCAGTTCGCAAACACTCGAGGGTGCAGAACACGCGCATCGAAAGGGAATGTTCCTCGAGGTGTTGCGTGAGGACGAGCGCGAGCGCATGGTGCGGCTGTTTCAGACGCAACTGGATTCGGCCGCCGAGCGTTGGGAGCGGCAGCGTCGCGTCGTGATGCACGACGAGTTGCAGTCCGTTCTGGCTCGAACGGCTCTGCAATGGGTCGGCCCCGACCTCGACGAAGCCGACGTGCATTCGCGCACGTTCGAGTTGAGCGCGATGGTGGAGAACGCAGGTCGATTCGGCCCGAGAAACTGGATGGCGCGAACACTGCGGCTGCGCACTGAGCTCTGGGCCAGGGACGTGATCGACCAGGTGAGAGCCGGCACGCTCACCGTTAACGCGGACTCACCTGTGGCCACGCTTTCTGCCCAAACGAATCTCGATGGAACACCACTGCAACGCGATGTCGCCGGCGTCGAACTGCTCAACCTGATCCGCCCCGTTGTTGCAATTTCGCGCTTCATCGTCTTCGCGGCGTTGTGCATGCACCAGATACCGCGCTGGCACGCCCGCTTTGCAAGTGGAGACGAAAGCGACCTGGCGCATTTCGTGACCGAGGTGCGCAGGCACGCCCCGTTCTTCCCCGTGATGGGCGGGCGGGCGCGGATGTCGTTCGCATGGCGCGGACACTGGTTCACGACCGGGGATTGGGTCTTGATCGACCTGTACGGAACGAATCACGACCCCCGCAGCTGGGAGCATCCGAATCGGTTCCGCCCCGAGCGCTTTCGTGATTGGGCAGGCGATCCGTACACGCTGATTCCGCAGGGCGGGGGCGACTATCTCGATGATCACAGGTGCGCAGGAGAACCTGTGACGATCGACATCATGCGCGCTGCAGTGCTGGCGCTTGCCCAGCGCATCCGCTACGAGGTGCCTGAGCAGGATCTGCGGGTGAGTCTGCGGCGATTCCCTGCCGGGCCGGCCAGCGGGTTCGTCATCGATGCTGTGCAACACACGGCCGCAGCCTAGAGCTCCAGTCTGCGCTCGACGATGTCTTCCGCCACCGAGGTGAGGGCTCGCTGATGTTCCCGGGCGAAGCCGCGGATCATGGCAAATGCATCGTCGATCGAAATGCGCCTCGTGTACGAAACCACGCCCTTGGCCTGCTCGATGAGTACCCGGCTGTCGAGCGCTCGTTGAAGCTGCCTTCGGATCAGGTCGCTCTCTGCGATGGTGCGCTCTTGCAGTATGCCGATTGTCGCAACATCTGCCATTGCTTGCGCCGCCGTCGCGTCGAATTCCGCCAGCGGTCCTGCTTGTTCGCGGAAGAGGTTCAATGACCCGATCGTCTCCTCCCTCAGACGCAGAGGCAATGCGTGAACAGCGTGGTAACCCTGCTCGATGGCCGACCGGCGGAATTGGGGCCATTTATCATCGAGAGCTTCGATCTCTGGCACAGAGACGGAGCGCCCAGTTCGGAAACATTCGACGCACGGGCCGTCGTTCGGTTCAAGCTGCATGAGCTCGATCAGTTCGATGCGCTCGTCGGTCGATGCGAGAACCTCAAGCCTGCCTTCGCCATCGGCGAGAAGGATGCCAGCATCCGTGGTGTCGAGCAATACCTGACATTTTTCGACGAGACCTTGGAGCAGGTCGACGACGTCGAAGCCTGCCACCAGCGTGTCCGCCAGCATTGCGAACGTTTGAATCAATTGCGACTCGCGGGTCTCTTCAGCCATCTGCGCCTCCTAGCTGTTGTCGCCGCTCGCCGAGAAGTCCAGGCGCCACGCCAGAACATCTTCGGCAACATCCCGAACAGGGCGGCCGGCCGCGAACGCGTGAGCGCGCAAGACCAGTGCCGCGTCATCCGCCGAGATCTGCAACTGCGCTATTACCATGCCCGTCGCCTGATAGATGGTCCGTCGCGAGAATTCTTTCTCGAGAGCGGTCTGCCCCTCGAACTCGTCGGTCATCCGCGAAACCATCTCGCTGAGCACGCGCCTGGATGCTTCCTGCGCCAGCCTGCCGGCCTCTTTCTCGAGTCTCGGGCCGAGCGAACCCGGTGACGAGCTGTACAGGTCGACGACGCCGACGCTCATCGGCCCGATCATCAATGGAAACGCGAACATCGCGCGCACGGGAAGTTTTTGCAGCGCGTCAAAGAAGAGTGGCCATGCATTGTTCGGATGCGTGCGAACATCCGGCTCGAGCACGGGCAGTTTCGTCGCTTTCGCCTGCCAGCACGGGCCTTCGCCCAAATCGAACTGGAGCTCATCCAGTCGAGCCGCCTGCGCGTCACTTGCGCACAGGGTCTCTGGCACCCGGGCGAGCTCGCCCACCGTTGAAATCGCGGCACCACTCACCGGTAGCGCACTGAGAAATGGCGCGCAGTAGTCTCGGTGCTCTGGCATCGATTCATCCACAGTTTCCACTTCGCCCGGCATCAGCGCTCCCCACCGTCTACTGGTTGGCCGTTTGCTGATTGGCCGTCTACTGATTGGGCCATTTTATTACCGGCAGACTACCGTGCGCGATTGGGCTCGGATGCTCACAAGCCGACCACATCTGACGCTTCGACCCGCCGGTCGGGCAGCGTTGTGCTCGCTTCAAGGTGAACGGCGCCACTTGGCACGATTCCCGCTCCTCCGTACCGTTCGATTACTCGCCACTGGGCGACGACGTCTTCGCCGACGTGAGTCGCAGGCAGCTCCCGCCAGAAGTCGAACCCGCCGACATCGACAAGCGCTTGGCGCCTGAACATCACGCACGCGCCGACCCACGCGATCTTGTACGGCAGCCATTCGTCTCGCTCGAGACCGAGGTCGGCAGCGATATGCGTGAGATTCGCCGCGTTGTGCAACTTGAACCGGTCGAACTCCGCGGATCCGCGCCTGACGCGCTCCGGTTTCACTCCGCCCTGCCACGGCTGAAACTGAGTCAACTCGTTCGGCCGCCGATCATCGATGTACGACAGCCCCTGCACTGCCGCGCCCACCAGCCCGCAGCCGAGCTCATCGAGTGCGCGATCCAGCCGTTGGAGCATGTCGGGCTCGAGCCATACGTCGTCGTCCAAGAAGAGAACGTGCCTGCTGGTGGATGCCTGAAGAAGGAACGCACGCTGTTCGGCCATGCCTCGTGCAGGAACATGCCGCAGCACGTCGACTCGTCTGCCCTGCACAGTGAGCAGGCGCACAAGTGTGCTGACCACGTTGTCGTCTTGCACGGGCTCGGTGGACTGGTCGCTGATGATGACACGGAACGGCGGATCGTTCTGGGCTGCGAGCCCTGCGAGCGTGACCGCGAGCGCGTTCGGACGATCCTTCGTCGGAATCAAAACGTCAACCTGCGACTGCTGATGTGGAGAGGTCAGCGCCCAGTGCCTGGCCTCGCGGCGACTGAACTGATCGGCACTCATGTCAAGCCTCGTTCGATGTGCACCACTTTGGTCGTGCTCATCTCATCGAGCAGACCCGGACCATATCCGAAGCCTGCGCCGCTGGCACCACGCGGCTGCGCCGAACCCCCAGGGGCGCCCCCGAACACACCGTTGATCTTGACCGTGCCGACTGGCAGACGTTCGGCTGCCAGGAGCGCGTGTTCGAGTGAACCGGTCAGAACGGATGCTGCAAGCCCGTACCTGTCTGCGCAGGCGAGCCGGATCGCATCGTCGAAGTTTTCGGCGACCTGGATCGGTGCGACGGGTCCGAACGTTTCCTCCCGCATTATCTGCATCCCGGCCGTGCAGCCGGTGAGGACCGTTGCGGGATAGTGCGCCCCGGGGCCGGTCGGAATTGCCCCGCCGACCGCTGCAACTGCGCCGTCGGCTATGGCGGACTCGACCTGCCGATTCACGATGTAACGCAATTTGTCGTCGACCAGTGGCGCGAGCGAACCAGACTCGTTCAGGTCGATCGTTCTGCGTACGAGCGCTGCCGTGAACCGATCTGCGATCGAGCGGTGCACATATATGCGCTCAACCGAGGTGCAGATCTGCCCTGCGTTGGCATACGCCCCGGTTGCCGCCTGCTCCGCAGCCCAGGTCGGGTCGACGTCTGCGTCGACGATCAACGGGTCGTTTCCGCCGTTTTCGCGAATCACATGAGTCTGGGTTCCTGCGACGAGCCTGGCGATCGCCTCGCCTGTGGCAGTCGACCCTACGTGCGCGACGATGTCGACCCCGGTTCTTTCGATCAGCGCCGTGCCCGCTCTGCCCGAGCCGATCACCGTGTGCATGACGCCGGCCGGGAACGCGCCTGCAAGCAGGTCGCCGAGAAGAACGCCGGTATGCGGGCAACGCTCGCTTGGCTTGTAGACGACCGTGTTCCCCATCGCAAGTGCCGCGCCGATCAGGCCGCAGGCGACCGCTACCGGGTCGTTCCACGGGGTGAGCACAACCGCAACACCGCGCGGCTCGGCACGGGAGAAATCAACGGCATCCGTGGCTCCGTTCAAACTGTGGCCGCGATGCAACGGGGCGTACTCCGCATACTGCCGCAAGGTGCCGATTCCAGCGCGCACTCCTGCAAGCGCCTCTTCGTATGGTTTTCCGGTCTCTCGAAGGTTGAACCCGGCCAGGTCGCCTTCCTGCTGATGCACCGCATCGGCGGCAGCGTGCAGCGCGGCGCATCGATCCGCGGATGCGACAGCGCGCCAACCTGGAAAAGCGGCGCGCGCCGAGTGGAGTGCCTCATGCAGGTCGCCGAGCGTGGATGCCTGCACCTCGCCGACCAGGCTGCCGTCTCGAGGATCGGTGATTCGCAACTGCCCTTCGTACGATGCTTGCTCAGGGTCGTACAGCCACAGTGCCGGTTCCGCCATGGATTCCTGCCTTTCTTTCTCGCACCACCGTTAGTTACCCAGACCGGCTCCGGTTCATGCGACCTGCTTCATGCGACCTGGGCGAACCGGTGCGACTTCACCTCGAGGCCGACAGCGCTCCACGGGTGCGGCTGGGCTCTCTTGAGCCTGGCGAACAGGCCGGGCTCAACGTCGTAGTACTCATAAACGGCCCCCGAGCGGTAGCGAATCGTCAGCACACGGTCGTGTTGGCGGTAGCCTGCCGCCTCGATCGCGTCAGACACGATCGGCTCAAGCTCCTGCTCGCGTTCCCTGGTCATTCAGTCCCTGGTCATTCAGATCGACAATGCGCACGCTCGCGACGATTGTCAAGGGGGTTGTTCGCATTCGATTGCCGCGTGATCGTGGGGTGCATAAGCCAAAAGGTCAGGCACGAATGCAACGAGGAGTGACGATGGCGATGCCGGACGTGGACGTCGAAGAAGCCATTCGGACAATTACCAGGTGCGCCGGGTGCCGGTCGTCGATGGCCACGATCTGGCCGGGATGCTGAGCCACGTGAATGTCGACTGACATCAAGATGACGCACCCGTCGCGCGGGCGCGCGCTGCTGATCGTCGGCATTGCGCTCGTCGTGATCGGCGGCGTCATGGCCGTCTTTTTCGGATGGGGAACTCCCGGGCCGAACACGGCGGCCGAGCACGTGACGTGGGAGACAGTGCTCACGGTCGGCTCGGCGTTCGCCATCGGCGTCGGCGCGCTGCTCATTCTCATCGCCGTGGTCAAGCGCACGCGATTGAAGCGCGCAGGCCGCGATCGCAACACTTCAGGTACCAACGCTCCCGGCACCAACACTTCTGAACATACGGAACGAGATGAACGATGACGACGATCTCGAGGCCGGCCGCGCCGCCGGTAGAGCCGCAGCCCGCAATTCCTGGCCAGCAGATCATCGGGGGCGTCACGCCCTCGGCTGCGCGCAAAGGCAACATTCTGGTCGACTGGCTGACGACCACCGACCATAAGACCATCGGCTATCTGTACCTCATCACGTCGTTCCTGTTCTTCTGCGCAGGCGGTGTGATGGCACTGATCATGCGCGCTCAGTTGTTCGCGCCAGGACTGCAGGTTGTTGCGACGCGGGAACAGTACAACCAGCTCTTCACAATGCATGGCACGATCATGTTGTTGTTGTTCGCTACGCCGTTGTTCGCTGGGTTCACCAACGTGATCATGCCGTTGCAGATCGGCGCTCCAGACGTTGCGTTCCCTCGGCTCAACGCTCTCGCGTACTGGTTGTACGGCTTCGGCGGGCTGATGGCGATCGCGGGCTTCTTGACTCCTCAGGGAGCCGCGGCGTTCGGCTGGTTCGCATACCAGCCATTGGCCTCGGAGACATTTTCACCGGGTGCCGGAGGGAACCTGTGGGTTTTCGGTCTTGCGCTCAGCGGGTTCGGCACGATTCTCGGCGCGGTGAACTTCATCACGACGATCGTCACGCTGCGTGCGCCTGGGATGACGATGTTCAGGATGTCGATCTTCACCTGGAACGTGCTGGCGACATCCATTCTCGTTCTGATGGCGTTCACCGTTCTCGCTGCTGCGCTGTTCGCGGCTGCGGCCGATCGGTTGTTCGGGGCTCACCTGTTCGACCCGGCCAACGGCGGAGCGCTGCTCTGGCAGCACATGTTCTGGTTTTTCGGGCATCCGGAGGTCTACATCATCGCCTTGCCGTTCTTCGGCATCGTGTCAGAGGTCTTCCCTGTTTTCAGCAGGAAGCCGGTCTTCGGATACAAGTCGCTGATCTTCGCCACGCTGGGGATCACGGCGCTGTCGATGACGGTGTGGGCTCATCACATGTACGTCACAGGGGGAGTTTTGCTTCCGTTCTTCTCCCTCATGTCGATGCTGATCGCGGTGCCGACAGGCGTGAAGATCTTCAACTGGATCGGCACGATGTGGCGCGGCTCCGTGACGTTTGAGACGCCGATTCTGTGGGCGATCGGATTTCTGATCACGTTCACGTTCGGCGGCCTGACGGGAGTGATCCTTGCTTCACCGCCGTTGGACTTTCACGTCTCTGACACCTACTTCGTTGTCGCGCATTTTCACTATGTGGTGTTCGGCACCGTCGTATTTGCCATGTTCAGCGGTTTCTATTTCTGGTGGCCGAAGTGGACGGGCAAAATGCTGAACGAACGGCTCGGCAGATGGCATTTCTGGCTGCTGTTCATCGGGTTTCACATGACATTCCTGATTCAGCACTGGCTGGGGGTGATCGGGATGCCGCGCCGCTACGCCACTTACCTGCCGAGTGACGGATTCACCTGGATGAATCAGGTCTCCAGCCTGGGGGCAGCCTTGCTTGCGATCTCGATGATCCCGTTCCTGCTGAACGTGTATGTGACCGCCAGGCACGCGCCGAAAGTGACAGTCAACGACCCGTGGGGTTACGGACGGTCTCTGGAGTGGGCAACGAGTTGTCCTCCTCCCAGGCACAACTTCCTCGCGATTCCGCGGATCAGGAGCGAGTCGCCTGCGTTCGACATCAATCACCCTGAGGCAGGCATCCCGGTTGGAGTCGGAGCCAAGGACATGCCTGACATGCCGCCTGCTGACCAACAGGGAGAAGCGAGATGAAAACTGCCAGCTGGGTCTTTTGGGGAATGGCCATCTTTCTCGGCCTCACCTCGATCGGCTACACCGTTTGGGGGTACATCTCGCTTGGGCTGATCGACTGGTCGGGTGGAACGCCGTACGGGCTGACGGCGTTGTTCAGCGCGCTCGTCGCGTTCTATCTCGGCCGCAGCCACCGTTCGCAGGGCGGCGAACTGCCGGAGGACCGCCGTGATGGCGAAATCGACGAAGGCGACCCAGAACTCGGCCACTTCAGCCCGAACAGCTGGTGGCCGTTCATGATTGGCGCGAGCGCGTTCCTCGTGTTCCTCGGACTGGCCGCCGCGTTCTGGATCGTGCCCATTGGCGCCGCCCTCGGCGCCGTGAGTCTCGTTGGCTGGGTATTCCAGTACTACCGCGGCTATTTCACTCGTTGACGGGAAGGACGACGGATGGCTGACGGCGACGTAGAGACGTTCGATAATCACCGACCCAGGCGAGTAGCAGGAACAAGAAAGGAGAACGGCCATGGCTGATCAGACAAGCGAGAACGAAGACGTGGGAGCCGGCCCAGACGGCGGCCACGTGCGTCAAGGACCAGAAGCATCCGATTCGCTGAAGTATGCGCAGGAGGTCACCTCCCCTGACGATGAGCCAGAACGCGAGGGGCGCAGCCTGGCTACGACAAGCCACGAGGTGATCAAACAGTGGGCCGAACAGCGTGACGCGACACCTGCGACTGTCGACGGCACAGAGCATGACGGCCACCTGGGCGTGCTGCGGTTCGATTTTGGCGACGACACGGCCAACCTGAAGCACGTCGAATGGGACGAGTGGTTTGACACCTTCGACGCCAGAAAGCTGAACTTCATCTACCAGGAGAACAAGAGTGACGGATCGCAGTCCAACTTCTTCCGCTTGGACAACCCGGAGAGGGAGGATGGCTGACCCGGACTGGTGGCGGCAATCCGTCGTCTATCAGATCTACCCGAGGAGCTTCGCAGACGCGGACGGCGACGGCACTGGCGACCTGCGGGGCATACTCTCCAGAGTTGACTACCTGGTTTCGCTCGGTATTGACGCTGTGTGGCTGTCGCCGTTCTATCCGTCGCCGCTCGTCGACGGCGGATACGACGTAGCCGACTATCGGAACGTCGACCCGAGGCTTGGCACGCTCGAGGACTTCGACGAGATCGTCGATGCGTTGCACGCGAAGTCGGTGCGGGTGATCGTCGACATCGTGCCGAATCACTCCTCTGACCAGCATCCGTGGTTCAAGGATGCGTTGGCGGCGCAGAAGGGGTCGCCAGAGCGCGACAGATACCTGTTTCGCGACGGGAAAGGGGAGTCAGGTTCGCAGCCGCCGTCAGACTGGGTCTCGCACTTCGGTGGAAGCGCATGGACACGGATTACGGAACCTGATGGCAGCGACGGTCAGTGGTACTTGCATTTGTTCTCGTCAGGACAGCCCGATTGGAACTGGGACAACGAGGACGTGCGCGAGGATTTCCACCGCACCCTTCGCTTCTGGGCCGACCGGGGCGTTGACGGGTTCCGGGTGGATGTCGCAAATCTGCTGGCGAAAGACATGTCGGAACCGCTGCGAAGCAAACCGACTGTTTCCGATGACCTCACACAGGTCGACGGCACAGACCCGATCATCGATCGAGACGAAGTGCACGAAATCTACGAACGATGGCGTGACGTCTTCAATGAGTACGATCCGCCGCGCACGGCCGTCGCTGAGGCGTGGGTGCCGGTGAAACGGCGTGCGACGTATGCTCGCCCAACCGAACTCGGTCAGGCGTTCAACTTCGATCTGCTGCTTGCCGACTGGAGCGACGACCAATTCAGGTCGGTCATCCAGAGCAACCTGACCCAGGTTCAGCAGTCTGGCAGTTCGTCGACCTGGGTGTTATCGAATCACGACGTGGTGCGGCACGCTTCCCGATACGGCTTGCCTGCGAAGCAGGACTTCGCGCACTGGCTGCTCTCGAACGGAACGGATCCGGTGGCAGACCGGGAGCGTGGCCTTCGGCGGGCGCGGGCGGCCACGATGCTGATGTTCGCGCTGCCGGGATCGGCGTACATCTACCAGGGCGAGGAGCTTGGCCTGTTCGAAGTGGCGGACATTCCACCGTCCGACCTAGAAGACCCCATCTGGCGGCGAAGTGATCACACTCGAAAGGGAAGGGATGGCTGCCGCGTTCCTCTGCCGTGGACCGTCGACCCTCCGTCGTTCGGGTTCGGAAGCGCGAAACCGCATCTGCCTCAGCCTGACTGGTTCGCCGAGCACAGCGTGCAACTCCAAGACGCAACAGATGGATCGACGTTGCAGATGTACCGTCAGGCGCTGGCTGCACGCCGCGAGTTGGTACGCGATGAGAGCCTCGAATGGTTCGACGACCAAGATGGCGTCATCCACTTCATTCGAGCTGGCTCATGGCACAGCGTGACCAACTTCAGCACGGAGGCGGTCGATCTGCCAGATGGCCGCGTCGTCGTGTGCAGCGGAGAGCTTGACGCCGGCAAATTGCCAAGCGACACGACCGCTTGGGTCGTCGGCGAGCATGCCGCGCAGTAGCTCAGTCGACGGCCGCCCATCCGAAACCGTACGCGGGAAGTTCGCCTGCGTTCAGGTCGCAGCCGAGCAGCGTTCGCACGTTCCGAAATTGCGGCAGAGCCTGCGCCGCGCCAGACAGATTGTGGATCGCGACCACATCACCGTAACGCAACCCGAACAGCGCAGAATGTGCATCAATCTGCTCCCATTCGTTCTTGCCGATGTTCGGCCGATCCTGGCGTAGCGCCGATAGTGCACGAACCAGAGCGAGCAGGCTGGTGTCTTCGGTGCTTTGGCGTTCGACGTTCACGGTCGCGTAACCGCGGTCGCCGCCCTTGTGGCTGGCTCGCCCGAGTTGACTGTCGGTGGCGCTCGTGAAGCCGCCGCAGGCA